>NZ_CEVWQM010000039.1:0-19956 GCF_982386235.1 Desulfotomaculum sp.
CAGGTAGTATTTTTCAGCATAAACCGCTAAAAAATCTCCACCTTACCCTTGACTTCACAGAAGGGGTTATTCACTAGCAAAGGATGGTCTTAGGCCAGAATTACGAGTTTAGGGACTAAACTAAATTTGACAATTCCAATCTATATACATTTATCTGCCCGTAATTTTGCTGCTTTTTATTATCTGCGAGGTTATTTTGGGAAGGGATATAAAATTATCCTGGAATGGAATCAGTTTATACGCAGTTAGTATAGGTGTTTGGACCAAGAATTACATACACAGATTAGTGAAGGAAAAGGTTGTGGATTTTGAATATTTGGAAACCATCCTTAAAAAAGGCAGGTGGAAACTTCTTGAGCAGAAGGAAAACTGTTTATTGATAAAACCCGAGTTTGACTTTCCTTTTAGAATGTTAATTAAAGACACGGTACAAATACAGTATTCTGATAAAACTGCTATTATTGAAGGACCCTGGTATTATGTTAATGCTCTTGTAAATGATATTAGGGGAAAAAGTAGTATATGGACAAAGGGAGTTACAAGTATTGGAGCATTCGTACTGGTCATTGTTTTAGTAGCCATACCATTTTTGTTTGACGAAGGGGTTCTTTGGAGTTTGAGACTGAGTTACCACAATTCACAGGTGAAAGATGTTGAAATAATTGAAATTAAACCTCAAGGGGTACTTGGCAATACGAATGAGAATACAAACAATTATGGATTTGGAGTTGAAAATGAAGAGTATGTGTTCTATGTAGAAGACCATCTTAATCTTATAAGAGCAAGTAAAGATTTTCAAGATAAAAACTATCTAATCCAGAAAGCAAGTGGAACAGGTATAAGCAGACTTAATATAGCAGGCGATTGGATTTTCTATAGTAGTGGTAAAACACTTAACAGGATTAAGATTGATGGAACGGACAATCAAACAATATACAAATTGAGCTATCTTTCCGATATACATATGAAAGAAAATTGGATTTATTTTATTAACCCTTTTGATGTTTTTAATGTATATAGAATGGATATTAACGGTAGAAACCTTGAGAGATTCCTAAGGATTCAGGCTTCAGATATTGCCCTATATGGCGACAGACTGTTCTTCAGTCATGAAGGGGATGGCAATGGTTATGTTGAAAGCATAGGACTTGATGGAAACGATAGAAGAGTTGAGTGCCAAGTCTTTGCCAAAGACTTGACCATAAGGGAGGATTATTGCTATTTTATTGGGGAAGATTTCAGATTGAATCGGATTGAAGTAGACAAAAACGCTCAAAAACAGATTTTGGTAGATGACAAGGTTTCATCTTATATCATTACGGATAATGGTATATTTTATTCCCTTCATTCTAAAGATGTAGGCTACCCAGGAGAGGGAGTTTACCGAATGGAGTTAGATGGTTCAGATCGGGCGCTTGTTTCAGACACTTACCATCTTGAGGGGTTTACTCATGTAGGAGAGTGGTTGTTATTCCATTCATCAGACAAAGAAGCACTTCCTGTCCTTAAAAAACTTAATATATTAACAGGTGCCATTGAAACAATTTGAATAGAAAATGTTAAGAAAACAATCGAAAAGAAATAAGCGTTGATAATTTAACAAAAATTTCAGCTTTGATTCTGTGGAGGTAATCGATGTTTAAAGAGAAAATTATTCGAGAGATGAAGGAAGTCTTCAAAGAAATTCCTTTCGGGGTGGAGCATACTCTTAAAGTATTGCAAAATGCAGAAGAAATAATGAAAGATGAAAATATTGGAGAAGAAGAAAAAGAATTAATCCGTATGGTAGCAATACTACATGATATTGGTGCCGTTGAAGCAGAAAGAAAGTATGCTTCAATAGAGGGTGTTTATCAAGAGAAAGAGGGACCAGGGGTAGCACGAGAGATATTGAAAAAGGTAGGCTTTGACAAAAATATTGATAGGATATGCTTTATAATCGGTAATCATCATACACCTTCCAAAATTGATGGAATCGATTTTCAAATACAATGGGAAGCGGATTTGTTAGAAAATTTAACAGTAATGGATATACAAAGGCAACAGCAAGAAATAAAAAAATGTATAGATGATAATTTTAAAACAAGTACGGGAAAAAAGATTGCTTATAAGCGTTTTATTTTAGGTTAAAATCTTTGTTGTGCAAGTAGCATGACTTATTTTTTGCTGGTTGTTCGATTAATGGTTTTTACTATATTTGCATTTAAAGTTTAATATGGTATTATTAACTTATCTCTAAAAACAGGAGGTGCAGAAAAGATGTGTAAAGCCGAATTAATTTTGATTAACCACAAATTTAATCGAGTAATTCAGGAGAAGGCACATCTTTATTGCTGACTGTTTTTATTTTGTTGTTCTGTAAATTCTGTAAATACAGTTAAGAAACAAAGGCGAGGATGTACTCCGTCGTCTTTTTTTGTGCCCTTCTCCGCAAATAATTGAAAAAGGAGAAGGGGCTAAATGAATATATTATTTGAAGGAATATTCAAGAGTTACCATGACAAGATGGTACTGGCAAACATTAGCGGTAGAATTGGTGATGGCGACAAAATTGGCTTTATTGGTAAAAACGGCATAGGGAAGACAGCACTTTCCAGAATTTTAGCTGGTTTGGAAAACCCGGATACGGGGAGCATTGAGTATGCTCCACAGAATACACGAATCGTTTATCTGCAACAATACCCGGAATTTGACCCGGGTGCTTCCGTGTACGAAGAGGTGTATAAAGAGGTTAGCAAAAATTGGGATGGGTATGAATCAATTGATACGATCGTGAAAAAATCGTTGCATCATATGGAAATCCATGAATCTTTATGGGGTCAGGAGGGTACAAGTTTAAGCGGCGGCGAAAAAACAAAGCTCATGCTTTGCAAAGTCCTTACAAGGGATTTTGATTTGTTGATACTTGATGAACCTACGAATCATTTGGATGTATCTAGCGCAGCGTCCTTGGAAAGGATTATCAAGCGAATCAAACAATCGGTTTTAATTATATCGCACAACAGATATTTGCTGGATCGTGTGGCAGACCGTATCTGGGAATTAACCGCCACTGGTTTAAAGACCTATAAAGGCAATTATTCAGCGTATAAAATACAAAAAGAAAACGAAGACAAACATACTGTCAAGGAATATAAAAAACAGCAATTGCAAATTAAACAATTAAAACAGGCCATCCGCCATAGAAGAAACTGGCTGGCAAGCGCGCAAAAAAGTTCTGACTATAAAAATGCCGCCAAAACGCAGGCTAGCGCTATAAAGGCAAAGGAAAAAGAACTTGCCCGCTTAGTAAGTAATAGAATGGAAAAACCGCTGCACGTTTCGCTGCCGGCTTTTGATTTTATCAACAAACTGCATATTCAAAGCAACAAGTTATCCCCTGTTGTTGTACGGGCGAGCCAAATATCCAGGGCTTTTGGAGATAATGTTGTGTTCCAAGACCTGTCATTTACGATTGGCAGAGGTGAAAAGATAGCCCTGTTGGGGGATAACGGAGCGGGTAAAACCACGCTCTTAAAAATACTATGTGGTGTTGACCGTGATTTTCAAGGTCAATTATCTTTAGATCCGAACCTTAAAATAGGCTACTTTTCTCAAGAATTTGAAGAGCTTAACGCCGATAAAAATATCCTTGATAACGTTATGGCTTCAAATAAATCAATAGAAGATATCCGAACCCTGCTTGCTTGCCTGCTTTTTAGGAAAAATGATGTTTTCAAGAAGATTAAAGGGTTGAGCATGGGAGAAAAAAGCAGGGTTACATTTGCCAGGCTGATTTTATCAGGCGCCAATTTTCTTGTTCTGGATGAACCTACCAACTATTTAGATATCGCTGCTAAGGAAAAAATCGAAGAAGTCTTAGAGAAATATGCGGGCGGTATTTTATTTGTTTCACATGATATCTATTTTGTACAAAGGATTGCCACTAAAATCTTGCTTCTTGAGGATGGCTCACTGAAATGCTATGAAGGAAATTATGAGTATTACCTGCGCAAGAGAAAAAATCAATGTACACAAAATAATGGCCAATTGGATTTAATAACAATTCGCAACCGTATCTTGCAACTGGAATGTGACTTAGCATGCATTGGTGGAAAATTGAATGATCGGTTAAGTGAGGAGGAGAAGAAAGGCCTTAATGAAGAGTATATGAGAAAAGCACGAGAACTGAAGGCGTTAAGGCAACGTATGTAATTTGCGTGTTGATTCAGTGGTGGCATGATAAGTATATATGAATGCTGCCTAGAGGTGAGTTTACGATATTCGTTAAGGAGTGACTGGTTTCCTGGCTGAGCACCTTCACGTTAACAATTATAATTAAGTTTGTAAGAACACAGATGGAGATATGGGATGAATAAAATAATGGTTGTTGAAGATGAGGATATTTTACGGGAAGTGATCATGGACTATCTAATCGAGGATGGCTATCAGGTATTAGAGGCGGCAGATGGAGAAAAAGCATTAGAGCTATTTCAATCAAATTCTGTTGATTTAGTTATATTAGACATTGTTTTGCCGAAGGTTGACGGCTGGTCAGTATGCCGGAGAATACGAAAAAATTCCAGTGTCCCGATCATCATTTTAACTGCTCGTTCCGATGAGGATGACTCTCTTCTGGGCTATGAGCTGGGAGCGGATGATTATCTCATCAAACCATATAGTCCCCGTGTTTTAATGGCAAAAGTGAAACGATTTCTTGAAAAACACGCGGATACGATGGATGGAATGCTGCTATCCAGTGGCGGTGTTGTGATAAATATGGGAGCAAGACTTGTTACTGTAGAGAGTAATACAATTAATTTGACTCATACGGAATTTGAAATTCTTGCTTACTTAATGCAAAATGAAGGAATTGTAATTACCAGAGAGCAACTCATTTCCAAGATATGGGGTTATGATTTTTACGGTGATGAAAAGACAGTAAACAGTCATATCAGAAACCTACGTGCCAAGCTGGGCAGCAAAGGCAGCCGTATTGTTACGGTTATCCGTTCGGGATATAAATTCGCAAAGGAATAGCTATGAAAAAAAGTATTGTTTTTAAATGGTTTGTGCTGACAACGCTATTATTCTCTTTGATGTTTTTATTTATTGGCATCACGCAAAATTACTTTTTTGAGAGATATTATATTAATAAGAAATCGGATACCCTCAAAATGCATATGAACGAGTACTTAGGCCTGGCAGCGAAAAAAGGGGCGGAAGCGGCATCCGAGGAACTATATAAGGATAATCATATTTGGATTACAAAATTGGATGAATATGGACGTATTTGGGATGTAGATAATTACTATATTGAAGTGAAATTGAAGAATGAATCCCAGGGTAATTTACGAATACCGATGTACTCCTTTGAAGGGGAATTTTCCTCCGATGTACTCTTTTCACTCAAGGTCGGCGATGAGGTGGTTATTGATACTGTTAATATAGTAAATGAAAGAATACCTTATCATATACAGACTGATTCAACGGGAGTCGTAAATTTAAACATTGCAAACAAGCTGCATGGTCCTCGTGCCGATAAAGCCTATGGTCATCTGAGCACGGGCCTATACAGAGGAACCGTAACAAAAACTGTATTTCCGGAACGAGCAGAGTATATTTCGTTTCCTTACCATGAACGTTTCTTTTTGAAACAGTTAAAGGAATTTCAAGTGGGTCTGCTGGCGAATACCGCGAAACCTCTTCAGCATACAGAAGAACGTAGGGCAATAGAAAATTTTGCGGAATATAAGGTAATCATTAAACCAGTTATTGAAAATGGGGTAACGGGATATGTTTTTGCTATGACCTCCCTTCAGCCGGTAGATGAGGCCATAGCGGTCATGCGACAATTCTATCCTTACTATTTCGGATTTACTTTTTTGTATGTGATCGTTTTGGCATTTGTTTTTTCGAAGTGGCTAGCCAAACCGCTGATATCGATCAACCGCATTACAGGGCAAATAGCAAACCTGGATTTTAGGGAAAAGTTGCCGGTGCGTTCCGAGGATGAAATTGGTCAGTTATCCCAAAATATCAATGACTTGTCGAGCCGGATTGAAACGTATATTGATCAGCTGAAACAGGATCTTGATAAAGAGAAACAGTTGGAAAATACACGAAAGGAATTTATTGCCGGGGTATCTCATGAATTAAAAACGCCGCTTGCTGTTATGAAAAGTTGTCTATCCATTTTAAAAGACGGCATTGCAGTTAAAAAAAGGGAACATTATGTACAGGCGATGGACGATGAAATACAGCGGATGGATTTGCTGGTTGTTAATATGCTAGATCTGGCTAAGTTTAAATCCGGTACCTATCGGCCTGAAATGGCTCCTTTTGAAATCGATAAGGCGATCACCGAGGTATGCAGATCACTGGCTGAGCAGATAGAGGAGAAAACCCTCTCCCTTACATTAAAACTTTGTCCTCAAATGGTAGTGGGGCATAAAGGGCTGATCAGTCGCGTGATTACTAATTTTCTCAGTAATGCCATCCAGCACACGGAGCAGGGACATGCCATCATAATTACGGTAAGAGACAAGGGACAAACGACGGAAATCAGCATAGAAAATCAGGGGAAGCCAATATCAGAGGAAGACAGGAAAAGGATATGGGACCAATTCTACCGTGCGGAGGCCAGGACAGCCAAGGCCGGTACGGGTCTTGGGCTCTCTATAGCGAAGGAAATCCTGGAACTTCATCAAGCGGTTTATGGTGTGGCAAATACGCCAGACGGCGTCCGCTTTTTCTTTGCATTGCCGGTACAGCCCTAAAGCATTGTTTTACGCTTAGCCCAATCATTTAATAGGTTACCCGCGGAACAGCTATGAAGGATCCTTCATGGCTGTTTTATTTGATCTGCACCTGATCTGCATTTTGCTGCTGTAAGATCGGTGTATCAAATAAAGAAAAGAGGTATTTATTTATGAAAAAACGAATAAGGTGTTTCCTGGCAGGTATCCTTTTAATTGGCCTGACTGCCTGCGGGAATACAACGGTAGAAGAAGATGTTGCTGCTAAGTTTGAGAACAGTGTGTTGATGGGAGATTCCATTACCGAAGGTTTTACAGTTAATGAAATCCTGCCGAAGCAATGTGTAATAGCCGGGGCGGGAGCAACGGCCGGTTTTACTTATGATGACATTGGTACTCTGGTTGAAAGGAAACCGGATAACGTTTTTATCATGTTGGGGTCCGATGACATGCTCATGCCGGTGGCTGATCCAAAAGAATTATTCAGCAAGGATGTAACAAAACTAGTTAACAAGATAAAGGAAGAGCTGCCCCACAGTAGAATACACCTCCAGTCTATTACACCGGTGACAGAGGAGGCATTAAGACAAGAGCCCCGCTATGGAAGAATAGAGGAATACAATGAGCTTTTGCAGGCGTTAGCGGATCAGTTATCCGTTAATTATATAGACATAGGGGCAATGGCAAAGGAAAATCCGGATTTATTCGCCGAAGATGGTGTTCATTTCAAGAAGGAATTTTACCGGCTGTGGCTGAAGAAACTCTCCCAAGCATTATAGTGAGGGACATATGGTTTTTAGCAGTCTGTTTTTTACCTTTGCTTTTTTGCCGCTCACAGTAATTCTTTATTATTTGGCAGCAAAGCATTTGAGGAATATGGTTCTGCTTACTGCAAGCCTGTTGTTCTATGCCTGGGGAGAACCTGTCTATGTGTTATTGATGTGCGGTTCCATAATGATTAATTACTGGATAGGCACTCTCTTAAGTAGCGATGCTGCCGGCAGCCGGAAAAGGGCGCTTTTTTTAATCATCAGTCTGGTGTTCAATTTAGGCTGTCTTGCTTATTATAAATATTTCGGCATGATCATAAGTACAATAGCCTCCATTGGCAGTTGGCATTTGAATGTAGGAACACTGGCACTGCCCCTAGGAATTTCGTTTTACACCTTTCAGGCCCTATCCTACGTGATGGATGTATATAGGGGAAAAATAAAGCCGCAGAAAAGCCTGATTCCCTTTGCTCTTTATATTACGATGTTCCCGCAGTTGGTGGCCGGGCCCATTGTGACCTATGCAGACATTGAATCACAGTTAGCAGACAGAAGCATAAATTTCGAAGAATTTTACGCCGGGATGCAGCGCTTCCTGTGCGGCTTGGCAAAAAAAGTACTTCTTGCCAATCCTATAGGACTGCTATGGTCTGAAGTAAAAGCCATGCCCGGTGCAGAAATTTCAGTGCTCATGGCCTGGGCCGGAGTGATTGCCTTTGCCTTGCAGATATATTTTGATTTCAGCGGCTATTCGGACATGGCCAGCGGATTGGGAAAAATGTTTGGATTTTATTTTAAGGAAAACTTCCGGTATCCATATCGTTCACAAAGTGTTTCAGAATTCTGGCGGAGATGGCATATCTCCCTCGGGTCCTGGTTTAAGGAATACGTATATATTCCTCTTGGCGGGAGCCGTGTCGGAAAGTGGAAAATGATACGAAATCTGCTCATCGTATGGTTTCTCACAGGGCTCTGGCATGGTGCAAGCTGGAATTTTGTTTTATGGGGGCTTTATTTTGCGATTTTAATCATCGTAGAAAAACTGTTTTTGCAGAAAAGCATGATACGATGGCCAAAGGCTGTTCGTAATCTATACGTATTGCTGTTTGTAGCGATAGGTTGGGTGTTTTTTGAATTTACCAACCTGACGGATGTGTTGAATTTTCTGCTGAGCATGTTTGGCGTGGGCGGCAACACACTGGTTGGCGACCAAGCAGTTGTGAAGCTAAAAGCGTATGCCCTCTTATATATTGTTTGTATCCTTGCCGCTTCACCTGGACCGAAGAAACTGGCGGTATTACTTAAAGGAAGCCATTGCAATATTTATAATTTAGCAGTAAACGTGTATTATTGTATACTAATGTTTTTTTCAACAGCATATATGGTTGGTTCAACTTACAATCCCTTTATCTATTTTCGATTTTAACCTGGAGGAGTGATCGCTAATAAAGAACAAAAATAATTTTGCTATTATCCAGAATATCCTGTGTATGCTGCCATTTTTATTTATACTTGCTATGTTTATATTTCATCTAATCCTACCGGATAAAACCTTTTCGAAGGAGGAACGACGTTACCTAGCACAAGGACCTGTTTTCGAGACGGAAAAAGTATTAAATGGCAGTTATGGGACGAAAGTTGAAACATATTTTTCAGATCAGTTTCCTTTTCGAAATTTTTGGGTTCATATTCAGGAAGGCTCCAATCAAATTTTATTTAAAAGTTTCAAATAAATTTAGAAGCACGGGGGTCGTGCCATTCACATTCAACTGTAACAGCTAAATGGTTAATCGTGCAGTCAAGGCCGAAAACCATATGATTTGACAAATTTAGACCCCTTTACTCAGCATACTTCAGGCACATGGGGTAAATCTTAGTAAAACGAAAATCACAAAGAGGATTTACTTATTTGCTGTCGAATAGCTCTATAGAAAAGGGTAGGCAATATGAAAAATTTAAGATTATTTATCGCCATTGAAATACCTCTGGTTTTAAAAGAGAGGCTAAATAAGGTTCAGCAATCCCTAAAGGAGTATACAACGGGGGTTAAATGGGTTAGTCCAGATAATTTTCATTTGACACTAAAATTTCTCGGCGATACTCCGGAAAACAAGTGTAAGGATATAGGTGAAGCCATGCAGCAAAGCGGTCAGCAATTTTCAGCTTTTACACTGTCATTGCAGGGATTAGGTACCTTTCCCGGCAAAGGGAATCCCAAAGTCCTCTGGACTGGGGTGCATGGAGATAAAGATAGATTGCTAGGGCTACAGCATTCCTTAGATAAAAAATTAGCCAATTTAAATTTCCCTGCGGAACATCGAAAATATTCTCCCCACCTAACCCTCGGAAGAATGAAAGATTTCAGCGATACGGATAGGTTGGTGACAGAGGTTACCAAACACAAGCAGGAAAAATTCGGCCAATGGCAAGTCACAAATATTCACTTGATCCAAAGTACACTTACACCCAGCGGGCCGATTTATAAACCGTTAAAAACGGTTGAATTAGTCCTTAGCGATTAGAAGCCAAAAGCGAACAGCTAAAGGCGAAAGGAACGGTCTAATCAAAAAAGATCTGGCATAGAGTTTTATAGACTATCTAATAGATCATATTTATTTGCATCATGATACCCTCTCAATTTTTTTAAAAACGAGGAGGCTTATTATGATTATACTGGGTTTAAATGGCAGTCCCCGTGCCGATGGTAATACTGCATTTATGCTCAACAAAGCACTGGCAGAAGCCAGTGAATTGGGGGCAGAAACGAAACTGATTCAGCTGGCGGAATGCGTGTTAACGGCAGATCCACTGTTTTGTGATGCCTGTACCAACCCCTGTGTGGGTGCCTGCTATCGGGATACCCCTCTGGGGGATGTGTTGGAACTTATAAAAGCTGCGGATGGCATCATCTTAGGTAGTCCAGTGTATTTTGGTACCATCGCTTCACCAATGAAGCTTTTTTGGGATAAAACCAGGGCTTTGCGCAAGGAAAAGGCCTTGGTGGATGTGGTGGGTGCCGCAGTTACGGTGGGTGCTTCTCGTTTTGGGGGGCAAGAACTTACGGTGCGTGCTTTACATGACATTATGTTGGTACACGGTATGACCATCGTTGGGGATGGAGCCTATGAGAATGACCCCGGACATCACGGTGCCTGTGCCCAAAAACCGGCCCAGGACGATCCGTTGGCTGCCAATCGCAGCAGGATCATCGGTCGCCGTGTGACAGAAGTGGCCCAAGCCACCCGTTCCTTGAGGAATAGGAAAAAAGGATAGATCGAAAGATGGAAATTCGCCGACAAACCGAGGAACTAGAAGCAAAAATTTTATCACCCTTTGCTTGCCTGAGTAAAAATACAAAGGGCAGGGAAAGAAAGGAAGAACCATGTCCAGTAAGAACAGAATTTCAGAGGGATCGCGATAGGATTATTCATTCCAAGGCCTTTCGGCGGCTTAAACTAAAAACCCAGGTATTTATTATCCCTGAGGGAGACCATTACCGTACCCGTCTGACCCACACCCTGGAGGTAGCCCAAATTGCCAGAACCTGTGCCAAGGCATTAGGGCTGAATGAAGACCTAACCGAAGCCATCGCACTGGGCCACGATTTGGGTCACACTCCCTTTGGTCATGCAGGTGAAGATGTCCTTGCCAGTCTCTATGATCTAGGTTTTAGGCATAATGAGCAGAGCATCCGAGTTGTAAAGCATTTGGAGGGTGATCAGGGATTAAACCTTACCTATGAGGTTTTGGATGGCATTCTTAATCATACCGGACCCAATAAGCCGATCACGCTGGAGGGGCAAATCGTAAAAATAGCGGATCGCATAGCCTATATCAATCATGATATTGATGATGCCTTAAGGGCCGGGATCATTAACATTCAGGATATTCCTTGGGATTGTTTAAGTGCATTAGGAGTAAGACATAGTCAACGGATTAATACCATGGTTTTTGATCTTATACAATTCAGCAAGGGCAAAGCAGAAATAGGTATGAGCAAAGAAATTCAAGGGGCCATGAACAACTTAAGAACTTTTATGTTTGAACATGTATATATTGGTTCTGAGGCAAAAAAGGAAGAAGATAAGGCAAGGTGTTTAATAAGGGCACTATATCTTTATTATATTGAAAACTACCATCATTTACCTATTGATATGCGTCAAAGGATAGAACATGAGGAAATTTCCAGGGTCGTGGTGGATTATATTGCCGGCATGACCGATCGTTATGCTGTGGCCCAATACAAAAAAATATTCATTCCCAAAGGATTTCCCTTAGAATAGCTCAATGTTTATATTCAATGCAAATATTGGTAATAATAAAGCTGTACCATGAGAAAAATTGTCGAAGTGTTGCAGGAGATTTTTTAATCGCAGCGAATAATCTTTAAACTGTAGTTCGGATTCCGGGCGCATTCCAAAAATGGGAAAAACCCCTGTCCATAGCAAAAAAGTAAGGAAAGGTAGCAAAGGGGTGAATAGATGGCTGGGCGGATTCCGGATTCTGTAATTGAAGAGATTAGGCAAAGATCGGACATTGTGGAAGTCATTTCCCGTTATGTGGCTTTAGAAAAACGCGGCAAGAATTATCTGGCCCTATGCCCCTTTCACCAGGAAAAGACACCTTCCTTTAACATAAACCAGGAGAGGCAGATATTTCATTGCTTTGGTTGCGGCGTTGGGGGGAATGTCTTTAAGTTTTTAATGATGGTGGAGGGTCTTTCTTTCCCCGAGGCTGTCAGAACCCAGGGGGCTAGAATAGGAATAGATGTTCCGGAAGAGGCCTCACCAAAGGACAATATTCAGCAAGCCAAGAAAGACAGGGCTTTTAAAATATATGGCTTAGTGAGGGACTTTTACCGCTTTCTGTTAACCAAAGATGTTGGCTCAGCAGCAATAAAATATATAGAGACCCGTAACCTTACCGATAGCACCAGGGAAAATTTTGAGCTGGGTTATGCACCACCGGGCTGGGATGCCTTAACAAAGTTCTTGACATCTAAAGGTATTTCTGGCGAAGAACTAACGAATTTGGGCTTGGTGCATAAAAAGGAAGCCGGGGGATATTACGATCGGTTTCGCCATCGGGTAATGTTTCCTATTTGGGATAGCCAGGGGCGGGTTGTGGGCTTCGGTGGCAGAACCATGGGGGACGATACTCCTAAGTACCTAAACTCACCAGAAGGGGAGTTTTTCAAAAAAGGGCAGCTTCTCTACGGTTTGCACATCGCCCGCAAAGGGATTAGAGAGCTTGGCTATGTGGCGTTAATGGAGGGCTATATGGATGTGGTAGCCACTTACCAGCATGGTGTGACCAATGCCGTAGCATCCCTGGGAACAGCCTTCACCCGGGAGCAGGGAAATTTGCTTATGAGTTATACCCACGATGTTGTGATAGCCTATGATTCCGATGACGCTGGGATCAAGGCAGCAATTCGGTCGGCAGATATTTTGCAGGAATTGGGCTGCCGAGTTAGAATTGCTACCATTGTTGGAGCAAAGGACCCGGATGAATATATTCAAGCCCATGGATTATCTGGCTGGCAAAGTGTAATTGAGCAGGCAATGCCAATGGTTCAATATAAGTTATTACAGGCGGCAAAAAAATACGGTATACAAAATCCAGGCACCAAACAAAGAATCCTACAGGAGGTGTTACCCAATTTGGCTTCTGTGGCCAGTGCCATTGAATTTGAAGAAACAGTTAAGCAAACGGCCACAGTTTTGCAGGTGAACTGGGAGACCGTGCTGGAGGAAATTAAAAATTACAAAAAAAGCTTAAGAAAAAAACCTACAATTCAGGATAATTTTACAAAAAATAGTCATAATATACCGAGTGTGAGGAATTTTTTGCCTCCGCCATTAAAGGATAAAAGGTCAATTGCTGAAGCAGGTATATTAAGATTTGCCATAGAAAATAAAGAATCTCTAGAACCGATCCTCCAAAACTTAGGTAAAGATTTTTTTCAAAATAGTGTTTACCAGAAAATATTTGATGTATATCTCGAGACGGGATATGAAGATTCTGTATTATTGGATGAATTAGATGAAATATCCCAAGGGGTTGTAAGCAGTTTACTGGTCCAAGAAATTCCAGGGCAAAATGCAGATCAAATACTTTCTGATTTAATTAATACCATAAAAAGAGCAAGAGAAAAAGCAAAACTTGATGAATTGTTAATAAAGTTGGCAGCGGCGGAGAAAAGCGGAGATACCGAAGGAGTAATCCAGCTGAGTCGCGAGATTAATCTTATCATGAAATCCGAGGGGCCCGAAAGGGGAGTGGCAACATGAGGGACGAAATGAAAGTAGAACAAGTTAAAGAATTAATTGAAAAGGGCAAAAAACGTGGGGTACTAACATACAACGAAATTATGGATACCCTTCAGGGTACCGAATTGTCGCCAGATCAAATTGATGACATTTATGAAAAAATTTCTGCCATGGGTATTGAAGTTGTCCCCTTAGCCAGTGATTTGGAGCCTCTGGAAGTAGATGACTCAGTGGACAATACACCCGAGGAAGAGGTAGAAGTAGAAGTAGATTTAAGTATTCCCGAGGGTATTGGTATTGACGATCCAGTTCGTATGTACTTAAAGGAAATTGGTCGGGTACCGCTTCTCACCCCCGAGGAAGAAATCGAACTGGCCAAACGGATGGAGCAAGGGGATGAAGAGGCTAAACGTCGTCTTGCTGAGGCTAACTTACGTTTAGTTGTAAGCATTGCCAAGCGTTATGTGGGCAGAGGAATGTTATTCCTGGATTTAATTCAAGAAGGTAATTTAGGTTTGATAAAAGCCGTAGAAAAATTTGATTTTCGTAAAGGCTTTAAATTTAGCACCTATGCAACTTGGTGGATTCGCCAGGCCATAACCAGGGCCATTGCAGACCAGGCTCGTACCATTCGTATACCCGTACACATGGTAGAAACCATCAATAAATTAATTCGGGTTTCCAGACAATTACTCCAAGAATTGGGGAGGGAACCATCGCCTGAGGAAATCGCTAAGGAAATGGATATTTCCGGCGATAAAGTCCGTGAGATTATGAAGATTGCCCAGGAACCTGTTTCACTGGAAACTCCCATTGGTGAAGAAGAAGATTCCCATTTAGGTGACTTCATTGAGGATGCGGATGCCAGGGCACCAGCAGAAGAAGCTTCCTTTACACTCCTCCGCGAACAACTGGACGAAGTGCTTAAGACATTAACCGATCGGGAGCAAAAGGTATTACGCTTGCGTTTTGGCTTAGATGACGGTCGTGCTAGAACACTGGAAGAAGTGGGACAAAAATTTGGTGTTACCAGGGAACGTATTCGTCAGATTGAAGCAAAGACATTGCGTAAATTGCGTCATCCTAGCCGCAGCAAGAAATTAAAGGATTATCTGGACTAAAATAATAAAAAAATAAAATATGGGTTGACCTCACGGAGTTGTTTTAGTATAATAACTTTCGTGATGATGCTCCTCGATAGCTCAATGGTAGAGCAACCGGCTGTTAACCGGTAGGTTGTAGGTTCGAATCCTACTCGGGGAGCCAAATATAAGGGCCTATAGCTCAATGGTGGAGCATCCGGCTCATAACCGGCTGGTTCCAGGTTCGAGTCCTGGTGGGCCCACCAATTGAGAAGTGGGATGTGAGAGGTTGGAAGTGAGAAGCCTCTCGCAAAAAGAATCCCACCTCTAATTTCTCACATCTCACCTCTCAAATGGCCCCTTGGTCAAGTGGTCTAAGACACCGCCCTTTCACGGCGGTAACACGGGTTCGAATCCCGTAGGGGTCACCAAATAAATATGGGCGATTAGCTCAGCTGGGAGAGCGCCTGCCTTACAAGCAGGATGTCGGCGGTTCGATCCCGTCATCGCCCACCAGAAAACCCTTACCAAATCGGTAAGGGTTTTGTTTTTTATGTCGTTAACGGCACAGGCGAGTAGCACAAGGGGACGGTTCTTTTGTGTTGTTCTATAGAACAACACAAAAGAACCGTCCCCTTGTGCTATGGCTAATTCCTTTTTTCCTTCTTTTCCTTTCGGTGAGTCTCCAACACACTGCTTAAGTGTTCTTCCATGACCTTCTTGGCTTCTTCTGCTTTGTGTTCAATAATAGCAGTTAATACACGCTCATGTTCGTCAATCGAACGGACGGCGCGACCTGGAATACGGTGGGTTTCGACCGTGGTATGCTCAAGCATATCTAAAATATTTTCCGTCATAATAGCAACCACTGGGTTTTGAGAGGCCTCTGCCACCAGGATGTGGAAGTTGCGGTTTAATTCCGCAAATCGGTCAGGGTAATCAGCCTCATCAACATTATGGGCTTCTTCTAATAGATTTTTTAGTTTAATATAGTCCTCAGGGGTACAACGCTGGGCGGCCCAAAAGGCAGCAGCCTTCTCTAAAAGAATACGAACCTCATAAATATGCTCCAACGTCTCCAAATGATACTGCAGAAGTTGGGATAGGTGCTGTCCCACCACACTGCCATCCGGGGTAGCCACAAAGATACCAACACCGTGCTTAACATCCAGCAGTCCGATACCTGCCAAGGTTTTTACAGCATCCCGGATGACCGTACGACTTACACCAAAGTTTTCGGCCATGTCTCTTTCAGTAGGCAGACGATCCCCAGGTTTTAATTGTCCTGTGGCTATAAGGTTTCTTATATAATCGGCAACCTCAGTGCGAAGGCTTTCACTACGTCCAATGCGATTATTAAACATTTCTCACCTCTAAAAAATTGGGTATACCGATAAAGGTAATACCTCTAGTGTTCTAAATATACTATATTTCACATTATCTCTCAAGATATATTAAAAAATATAAGGTCAAAGCAGAAGCAGAAAACATTTCGACAACCAAGGCAAAACAATTGCAAAATAAGGCAAATTTGCTTGAAAATAGTAGTGAAATGACTATCAATGTCGAACAAAGTCGTATTCTTGACAAAAAATAATTGACTAATCAAGTGAATAATTGTATTATCTTTTTAAGACTGGTATTACCACATACCTAATAATACATACCTTGCAACATTCCTCGTAACAAATATTATTTTTACTTAGAAAGAAACTAAATTCAATAATTATTTTTGCTGAAAAAGACCAGAATAATAAGAAGCTAAGCGTTACAGAAAAGGGCACAAAAGCCAAAGACTTATGCTTTTTGGTACAAGACCTTTTCTAACTCAAACTGACTGCTAGTAGCAGAGGGATTCTCATAATAAATTTGAGGTGAAAAAATGAAAACCGTTGTAACCGAATTAATCTGGGAAGAGGGTCTGGAGATCCTCAGGGAATTGGGCGAAGTTGTCTATGACCAAAATCTATGGAAAAGTGACAATTTAGCCGAAGTCGTCAAAGATTGCGATGTTCTAATCGTGAGGAACCAAACCAAGGTAACCGAAGAGTTAATGACCCAGGCCCCTAATTTAAAGGTTGTTGGCCGTTTGGGTGTAGGCTTGGATAATATCAATGTGGCAGCAGCCAAAGCAAAAGGCATCCCGGTTGTCTTTGCCCGTAACGCCAACGCTATTTCCGTAGCTGAGTATGTCTTTTCTGCCATGTTTGCCTTCTCACGTCCACTGGAAAAGGCGAACCAGGATGTCAAGCAGGGTAACTGGAACCGTAAACTCTGGACCAGGGAAGAAATCTATGGCAAGACCCTGGGGCTTGTCGGTGTAGGTGAAATTGGTGCAAGATTGGCCTCCAGAGCCAGAGCGATGGGTATGACAGTACTTGGGTATGACCCATTTTTACCCCCCTATGAACTGGCCTGCACCGACATTGGTGTTTGCATGACCTCCCTGGAGGAAGTATTAGCCAAATCAGACTATGTGAGCCTGCATGTACCCTTAAATGATAAAACCAGAAACTTAATTAATAAAGATAGCCTGGGCACCATGAAAAAGACATCCTATATCATCAATACCGCACGCGGCGGCGTGATCAATGAAGATGACCTTTATGAGGCACTTAAGTCCAAAACCATCGCTGGTGCTGCTCTGGATGTTTTGGCTAAGGAACCTCCAACTGGCAATAAACTTCTGGAACTGGACAACATTATTATTACACCTCACATTGCTGGCCTTACTGAAGAAGCACAGGTTCGCACTTCCGAGCTGGTGGCCCGTGAATGCACCAAAATTATTCGCGGTCAAGGCTCATTATGTGTCGTTAGATAAAACGAGGAACCGGAGGGTTACAAATGAATTTTAGTTCGGAAAAATTACTGACCTTTTGCTCAAATCTGTTACAAGGGGTGGGAGTTCCCAAGGCGGATGCTGATATTGTGGCAGATGTTTTGGTGGATACCAGCCTGGAAGGTTTAGATACCCACGGCATTAGCAGACTTCCCATTTACACCACCCGTATCCAAAATGGCCGGATCAATCCTCAAGCCAACATCAAAGTAGATAAAACTGCTCCGGCAGTGGCTGTGCTTGATGGAGACAACGGCCTGGGACAATTGGTTGGCGTTAAAGCCATGGAAGTGGCCATCAACCTGGCGAAAGAAGCTGGCATGGGCGGTGTAACAGTAAAACACAGCAACCACTATGGTGCTTCGGCCTACTTCTGTAAGCAGGCTGCGGCCGCCGGTATGATTGGCTTGGCCTTTACCAATACACCTTCTGGTATTCCGCCCTGGGGTGGACGGGAATCCTACTTTGGTACCAACCCCATTGCCTTTGGTTTCCCTGGTGAAGAACAGCCGGTGGTGGTAGATATGTCCTCTAGTATCGTGGCCAGGGGAAATATTATTCTGGCAGCTAAGCAGGACAAAGACATTCCCGAAGGTTGGGCCATCGATAAGGATGGTAAACCCACGACGGATGCCAAAGCTGCCTTAGCTGGTGCGGTACTGCCAATGGCAGGTCCCAAGGGTTATGCCATGGCCCTGGCGGTAGAAATTATGGCCGGTGTTTTAAGTGGCTCTGCCGTAGGCAAAGAAGTTGGCTGGATTTACGATGAAAGCACCGAACCAGTGGATATCGGACACTCTTTTATTGCATTAGATGTTTCAAAATTTATGCCTCTTGATGTATTTAAAGACAGAATGCAGCAAATGATAAAGGCGATTAAGGATACACCAAAGGCTGAGGGAGTAACAGAGATCTTTATTCCCGGCGAACGCAGAACCGTCAAAGCCAATGCCCGTAAGCAGGAAGGTGTTCCTGTACCGGAGCAATTACTAAACGAGTTGAATCAATTGGCTGAATCTGTGGGTGTACCAACTTTAGGCTAAGAAAATAATTTTGCAGGAGTCGGAGATGCTACCCGAACACCTGTAAGAGGTTATATAACCTATATAAAAAGGAGGAGTTTCGATTGATTAAGTTCTTAGTGCACGACCCCGAAGACATGGTTGGGGTAGCAGTGGCTGACATCGAAGCTGGTGAAACTGTAACCGGTAAAATTCAAGACTCTGACCAAACCATCGAAATTAAAGCAGTTAGCAATATTCCTCTGGGCCACAAAATTGCCCTGAAAGACATTGCCAATGGTGAAAGAATGATCAAGTACCACATCCCCGTTGGTAAAACCGTTGCTGACATCAAAAAAGGTGAACACGTACATACCCATAACCTAAAAACTGAAAGGTGGTAATCCAAATGAACATTCCGACTTTTATGGGCTATCGCCGTGAAAACGGTACTGTTGGTTGTCGTAACCACGTAATTATATTGCCGGTAGATGATATCTCTAACGCAGCTTGCGAAGCAGTGGCCTCACACGTACAAGGCACCATGGCTTTACCTCACCCCTATGGCCGCCTGCAGTTTGGTGAAGACTTAGAACTGCATTTCCGTACCCTTATCGGTACTGGCTGCAACCCTAACGTTGCTGCTGTAGTTGTTATTGGTATCGAACCCAACTGGACCAACCTGATCGTTGAAGGTATTGCTAAGACTGGTAAGCCAGTTGCTGGTTTCTACATTGAGCGTCATGGTGACTTCAAAACCGTGGAAATGGCTTCTTGGAAAGCCAAAGAATTCGTTCAGTACGCCACTGAACTGCAAAGAACCGAATGCAAACTAAATGAACTAACCGTTTCCACCAAATGTGGTGAGTCTGACACCACCTCTGGTTTAGCTGCTAACCCCTCCATCGGTCGTCTGTATGACCGCTTGGACCCCATGGGTCTGACCCTGTTCTTTGGTGAAACCTCCGAGTTAACCGGTGGTGAACACTTAGTAGCAGAGCGTTGCGCTACCCCGGAAGTAAGAGAAAAGTTTATGCAGACTTGGACCGCTTATGATGAGTTCATTAAGAGCCAAGGTGTAGACCTGTGCGGCACCCAGCCCACCCAGGGTAACATCGCCGGCGGCTTAACCACCATCGAAGAAAAAGCCCTTGGCAACATCCAAAAGATCGGTAAAGTAGCCAAAGTACAAAGCGTACTGACTCCAGCTGAAGCTCCCCAGGGCAAAGGTCTGCATTTCATGGATACTTCC
>NZ_CEVWQM010000040.1:0-19863 GCF_982386235.1 Desulfotomaculum sp.
CTGCGGACCGCCGGTAATGATTAAATTTACCATGCCGGTACTGGTAGAATGCGGTTTTACCCCAGAGCGTATCATCATGAGCCTAGAGAACAGGATGAAGTGTGGTATTGGTATGTGCGGTCGTTGCAACGTAGGCAGCAAGTATGTTTGCAAGGATGGCCCCGTATTTACCAAGGAGCAGTTGGATAAGCTGCCCAACGAGTACTAATCAATAAAAGCAATTAAAGGGAGTGTCGCAGTCTACGTTTAGTAGTGAGCGACACTCCTTCGTTACTACGCATTAGCCATTAGCTGTTAGCCATTAGCCCAAAAACTAAAAGCTAAGAGCTAAGAGCTAAAGGCCAAAGAAACCAAGGTGCTTGGCACCATCGAATGATTATCATTTTTTTGGATAGGATAACGAAGGGCTAAAAGCTAAAAGGAGAAACCGTGGTGGAGCCAAAAATTCAGGAAATGATTAATGCTGTCAATGAAAATCCCTTTGGCAAGATGTTGAATATTGAGCTGACGGAGCTAAACACAGGTGAATCTTCTGTTGAAATTACGGTGCTGCCGCATCATCTGAATCCTCATGGGACACTGCATGGTGGAGTGATGGCTACGATGGCTGATATTGCCATGGGAGTTGCTGTGCGTACCCTTGGCAAGGTAGGTATGACCATAAATTTAAACACGAATTTCATAGCCACTGCCCTCCTAGGTGAGCGCGTGATTGCCCGGGGGAAAGTGGTTCATGATGGTAACTCGATCGCTTCCGTGGAATGCACGGTATCGAGGGGGGAAGATATCCTTGCACGGTCCACCGGAGTATGGTATCTACTCAAAAACAAATAATCAGACAGCGTGGATGAACTAGCAATAAAAACAAAGCCTAAAAATAAGGGAGTGTCGAGGCTACTGCGGTAGCTTGTGACACTTCTTTTTTTGTTTGAATAAAGGGGCCTTAAAAAGTACAAAAAGGTAGTGTCACGGAAGGAATCTTAAAAAAAAAATCGAATTAATAAATAAACGGGATATCATCCCGTAATACGGGATGTCCTTACCAAAATAGAATATAAGGGGTATGTAATGAGTAACGAAATATATGTCAAAGCCGTCCTGAAGGCCTTGGATATACTGGAGCATCTCGGAAAAGGCAATCAGGAAAGGGGCTGCTTAGAAATTGGCAGACAATTGAACATGCCAAGCAGTACAGCTCATAGACTCCTGGCTACTTTGGAAATGAGGGGCTATGTCCGACAGAATACTGCCACCGGAGGCTATCGGTTAGGGTCAAGGGTTCTTGACTTGCAGGAACGAGTAGCCAAAGACCTTGACATTAAGCAGATTGCACAGCCCTATTTACTTGAATTGGCTCAGCTAACGAGGGAAGGTTGTAATTTAGGAATATTAGATGACAAAGAGGTTGTACACATAAAAAGGGTTGAAAGCCCGGAAGTGATTAGGGCCAGTATTAGGACCTTACGCTTTAGTGCATTTACATCTGCCATTGGGCAACTTCTATTGGCTTATCTGCCCGAGGGACAGTTGGCAGGGCTGCTCCCCGAAGAATTGCCGGCTCAAACCCCAAACTCAATCACGGATAAGAAAGCCTTTTTAGACCGCATTCAACAAATCAAGAAACAGGGATTTAGCGTAGATAATGAGGAAGGTTTTATCGGGGTGAGGGCAGTGGCAGTACCCATTTTAAATCATAGAGGGAAGGTGATAGCTGGTTTAGGAGTAATCGGACCCACTGAAAGAATGGATTTGGAGAAAATAGAAGAATGCAGGTTATTATTGTCTGAAGCTGCTGCCAACATATCCAGAGAACTGGGTTATGACGAAGGTAATGATTATTAGCAATACGATAGAGAGAGATAACAAAATGAGGAGTGTTCAATATGAAAGTTTTAGCAGCAGACCCCAACAAATGTTTAGGATGCAGGATTTGTGAGCAATGGTGCAGCATGTTCCACTTTCGGGTGAATAACCCCAAAAAGTCCAGGATATCTGTGGTTAGAAGCCATGAGACCTATATGGACTACCCCTTTTCTTGCCAGCAATGTGCAGATACCCCTTGTATTAAGGCATGCCCTGTAAAGATTCAGGCCCTTAGTGTTGATGAAAATACGGGTGCCATCAAAGTAGACGAAGAAAAATGTATTGCCTGTGGCTTATGCGTTAAGGCCTGCCCCAATCAAGCCATCAAAAAGCACCCCACGGAAAAGCACATGTTAATTTGTGACCTTTGTGGCGGAGACCCCCAGTGTGTAAAACACTGTCCGGGAGATGCACTTTTCTATAATTAAAAAGAGGAAAGCAGATCGGCTTGATCATCAAAAGGAGGCAAACGGGATGAGTAAAAAACAAGGTATCGCAGGGCAACTACTACGTGTTGATTTAACAACTAAAACAGTTACCAAAGAAGAACTTTCTATCGAATTATACCTGGCGTATATTGGTGGTCGGGGCATGGCTGCTTATTTTCTAAATAAAGAAGTGGATTCCAAAACCGATGCATTAGGCCCCGACAACAAGTTGATCTTCTTTAACGGACCTTTTTCGGGGACAATGGTGCCAGGCAACAATAAAATAAATGTGGCCTTTAAATCTCCCCTAACGGAGACTTACTCCTATGCACTGGCCGGCGGCCACTTTGGTCCCGAAATAAGATTTGCTGGCTACGACGGGATTATTATTGAAGGCAAATCGGAAGAACCTGTCTACCTGTGGATTAACGATGACAATGTGGAGATTCGCCCGGCGGCTAATCTGTGGGGCAAAACCATTGCAGAAACAGATCACCTTCTGAAAGAAGAATTAGCCAAAGGCAAAGATCCCCATATCCATGTAGCTTGCATTGGCCGTGGTGGAGAAAATCAAGTGAAGCTGGCTTGTATTACTGCCGATGTCTTCCGTGAATTTGGTCGTGGCGGCTGCGGTGCGGTAATGGGTTCTAAGAACTTAAAAGCCATTGCTGTAAAAGGGACCAAGGATGTTGAAGTGGCAGATCCCCAGGGGCTGATGAATCTCGTAGAAAAGGTTCAGCCCAATTTCTCTGTTGTACCAAAAGCGGTTGTCCGTAGGAAACAAGGTACGAACGAACTAGTTGAACATATTAACGGTGCCGGTTTTATGTGTACCAAGAATTTTAGTGAGGGCTATGCAGAGGCCAATAAATTATTTGAAGGGGCTAAATTTAGAGAAGCGGTGGTGTTTAATGATGCTGCTTGCTATTCTTGTGCCATTGCTTGCAGCAAGAATGTAGCCATTGTCTCCACGAAATATGGTGAGGTTAAACTGGAGGGACCGGAATTTGAAACCTTGGGCCTCTTAGGAACCAACTGTGGGTTAACGACCTGGGATGACGTACTAAAGGTGTCTGCTGTCTGTGACGAGGTTGGTTTAGATTCCATTACTGCCGGCGGTTGTGTAGCCCTGGCAATGGAGTGTTTTGAAAAAGGTATTTTAACACGAAAAGAGACCAATGGTTTGGAATTAAAATTTGGCAATGGCGAAGCGATGGTCAAACTGCTATATATGATAGCAAACCGTGAAGGTATTGGGGCTGATTTGGCTGAGGGACCAGTCTATGCGGCGAACAAATGGGGTGCCCCGGAATTGGCCATCCATTCTAAGGGTATGACCCCCGCGGTATATGATCCCCGGGGTGCCAAGGGTATGGCACTAACCTATGCTACTTCACCAAAGGGAGCTCACCATATGGTTGCCCCTGTTTTTGGTGGTGAAATGGCTGCCGGAAATCGATTTGAAGAAGCAGGCAAAGAGACACTGGTTCGCAATACCCAGTTAAATTTCTGTATTGTTGACTCCCTGGGTATTTGTGCAACGATCCAAAATGGCTTTTCCCGGGATGATCAAATAGAAGCCTTTAAATTAGTAACGGGCCAAGAGATTACCCAGGCAAAATTGCTGCTATTTGCAGAAAAGCTCTTTAATATGGAAAGAATGTTTAACGTAAAAAACGGTTTCTCTCGCAAGGACGATACCTTGCCTAAGAGATTTACCGAAGAACCGATGCCCAACGGAGAAAGCAAAGGACAAACTGTTAATTTGGAGATCATGTTAGATAGCTATTATGCCCTGATGCAATGGGATAACAATGGTATCCCCAAAGCGGAAAAATTAAAGGAATTGGGGATAGTCTAAGCTAATTTGGAGGAATTATGATAACCGTTACATTGGAATTTCGGCTCTTAGAAAATAAGATAAAAACGGGTGACCGATCCGTAGCCGAAGGGACAACCATATCCGAGTTACTTCTAAGTAATGGGCTTAAGTGGGAGCAGATTCCCCATCTAACCGTATTGGTGGATGGAAAATATGTTGATTTGGGTCATCAACTAAAGGATGGTAATTTTGTCCGTGTTTTGCCACTGTTAGAAGGGGGCTAAAAGAGCAAAGGATGGTATCAAAAATGGAGTGTTGCCTACTGCTAAAAGTAGTTGGCGCACTCCATTTTTATGCCTGACCCTCATGGAGACGGGACATATTTATTTGTGATATACTGAAAAATACGGTATAAATGAACAGAGATCAAGAGGTGATCCTTTGATATGGAAATAGGAGTAAAATATATTGACAATATAGAGCAGGCTAGGCATGAGATTCAGGCTGTGGGCAGTGATCCTGGTGGTTGGCAGCGCATGGCACCTAAAGCGGTACATCGGGTATTAAAAATAACAGGAGCAAGTCCTACCCAGGCAAATATTATTAAGCAGGAGATGTTGGCAAGGGGAGGAGAGGCGGCGGTGGCCCGTGGGGTGGTAAATCATTCTGTTGAAAAAACAGATGTATTACTCATGGCAACCCTTGGCCAGTACAAAGGTTTTATAAAAAAGCTAAGATTACAGCCCTTTGGCTTAGCAACATTGGCAGCTAGATTGGAAGAAATCCTGCACATATTAGAAGGAAATAAAGTTAGAAAAATGGATTGCCGTGGTAAAGTATTGGAATTTGGTCAAAGGACACTGATCATGGGGATTTTAAATAGTACTCCGGATTCCTTTTCTGATGGCGGACGTTATCTGGAAGTAGAAGCAGCGTTGTCACATGCACTTACCATGGAGGAGGAAGGCGCAGATATTATTGACCTGGGGGGCGTATCCACCAGGCCAGGCTTTTCTGAAATTAGTGAGGATGAAGAAAAGCGCAGAATCATCCCTGTATTGGAAAAAATCCTCCCCAGGGTAGCCGTGCCGATTAGTGTGGATACCTGGCGTGCCAGTGTAGCCAGGGAAGTGTTAGAGGTTGGTGCACATATGATTAATGATCAATGGGCCCTTAGGGGTGACCCAGCCTTGGCCGGGGTTGCTGCCCAGTATCAAGTACCCATCATGCTGATGCATAATGGTACAAGCACAGACTACCATGACCTGATGTTGGATATTGTTTCCTTCCTTGGCAGGGGAATTGAAATGGCAGAAGCAGCAGGTATACGAAGGGAAAACATTATTGTTGATCCCGGTATTGGTTTTGCCAAAACCCATGAGCAGAATCTTGAAACCCTTAGGCGGCTAAAGGAACTTACCGCTCTAGGTTGTCCCATTTTATTAGGAACCTCTCGCAAATCGGTTATCGCCAAAACCCTTAACCTGCCAGTGGACCAACGAGTGGAAGGTACTGGTGCCACAGTGGCTTTGGGTATTGCCTGTGGGGCAGATATTGTAAGGGTACATGATGTAAAGGAAATGGTACGGGTCGTTAGAATGAGTGATGCGATCATAAGGGGGTGTGTTTTTGCGGGATAAAATAATCCTTAAAGGCATGAGATTCTTTGGAAATCATGGTGTTTTTGCGGAAGAGACTAAATTGGGGCAGCGTTTTGAGGTTGATTTGGAGCTGTCATTGAATTTGCAACCAGCAGGTCAAGGGGATGATCTAAGTTTAAGTGTCAGTTATGCTGAAATATATGATATTGTAGAAAAAATTCTAACCGGGCCACCCTTTAAGCTATTAGAAGCGGTGGCTGAGGTAATTGCCCAAAATATCCTGGAGCAGTATGAAAAGATAGAAGAAATTAAGGTTACCCTAAAGAAACCGGAAGCACCGATCAAAGGGATCTTTCAATACATGGCTGTGGAGATTACCAGGAGAAGGGGTTCATGACGATGAGAGTTGCCTATATTGGCCTGGGCAGTAACATGGGTGATAAAAAGGCATATATTCAAAACGCCCTGGAGCAGTTGAGCAAGTACCCCGGGATTCATCTTCTAAGGGCAGCTTCACTTTACGAAAGTGCCCCTTGGGGCTATCCAGACCAAGAGTGGTTTATTAATACAGTGGCCGAGGTGGAAACAAATTTAATCCCAGAAGAGCTTCTCCAAGTGCTGTTAGACATCGAGAAAAAATTAGATAGAACCAGGGAGATCAAATGGGGACCAAGAACGGTCGATTTGGATATTTTGCTTTATGGTCAAGAAACAACCAATCTCCCTCAATTGCAAATTCCTCATCCCCGCATGCATGAAAGAGCCTTTGTACTGGTTCCCTTGGCAGAGCTATGTCCGGAACTGCGATTGCCCCAGGGGCTGGTTAAGGAACTAGCTGTAAAGGCATTAGGGGGGCAAGAGGTGAGGAAGGCAGAGTATTAGCCGTCAGCTATGTCATCCTGAGCGACAGAGAAGGATACTGGCTCTAGCCTCTCAATGTTAGAAAATCCTTTGCTATCGCAAAGGATGAAAAAGATGTATGGAAATAAGATTATGCTTTAGGATACAATTATTAAAGGTTAAAGGTTAAAGGTTAAAGGTTAAAGGCCCACAGCTCCTAAAGCTGAGGGCTATTTTTTTTTACCCACCGCAGGGCTGATTCCTTGTCGACAACAGAACCTGAAGTCTGCTCCTCACATAATTTCTCCAAGAGCAATCCCACCTTTGGACCCTCGGGGATGCCCAGCTTAACCAGGTCGTGGCCCGAAAGATACGGTTTTGGATTAAAGATCGCTTGGTCTTTCAGATATTTTTCAATTAGATCAATGATAAAGCGACGATAGGGTACCAATTCACTGATTCTTTCACTTGAAACGAGGGTGGCAGTTAAATCAGCTAAAGATAGTATAAGGATATCTAAGATATGGTCAGCCAGTGAACGAAATAAACGATATATATTTAAGTTGGAAAAGTCCCTTGCGTTGTATACGTCAAGGGGCAGCATATGATGAAGGATCAAATTTAGCAGTAATTTTCTCTCAGGCCGGGATAATCGAAGTCGTTCTGCCAAAACCTCAGCATAAGGAATACCTGCTTCTGGATGGCCATGAAAAGAAATGCGGCCATTCTTTTGGGTAAAAGCAGTATCTGGCTTTCCCACATCATGAATAAGTGCAGCCAACTTTAAAATTTCAATACGGCTTCTCCCACCGGATAATTCCTGGGTGAAATAAGAAATCAGCGTATCCCCTTCGGGAAAATTGGCAGACAATTCCTTCAGAATCACTTCAAGACACTGATAGGTCCGTAGACAGTGCCGCCAGACATTCTCGGAATGATAGTAATTTTGCTTGGTTTCGGCCATACGACGCTGTCCTGGTAATAAGTACTGCCAAAGGTGCAATTCACGATCCATAAAATCTACCCAGGAAAAGGTCACTGGCAGGCAAAACAGAGCGGATAACTCATGCCAGACCCGTTCGCCGGCAACCTGTTCAATTTGTCGCGCACCCTGTCTAAGCAGTACCATGGTCTCTGGAATAATCATCAGATTAAGTTTGGCAGAGAACCTTAGCCCACGCAGAACCCGTAAAGGGTCCTGTCGAATGGATGTACTAGCGGTTGCCCTTAATAGTCCATTTATTAAATCCTGGCTGCCCCGGGTTGGATCAAATATTTCCTTTTTACAATCTGTCCAGCTCACACCTTTATGGATTGGTAAGGCCATGGCATTGATGGTGAAATCCCGAGCCAACAGATCCTGCTCGAGGGTTTTATTATTTAGAGGACTAAAGTCAAGTTGCCACCGCTTAGTTACCACCCTGATCATTTCGCGATGTTCGTCCAATATAACGAGACTGCCACTATATTGCTCAGCTACTAGCTGGGACAGCTGCAACGTTTTTTCCGTGACAATGAAATCCAAGTCTAGAGGTGCCCGATCCAATAGTAGATCCCTCACGGCACCACCAACCAGATAGGTAGTGATGTTTAACTGACTTGAAGTTTCAGCGATGAAGTCCAGCAAATGCTGCATACAAGAATCACCATCCTGAACAAAACCATCAATCATTTAATTATTTACCCATTTCATAAACTTATACGAATATCTCCTGTACCTATTATATTGCAAACCACGGTGGCGAATCCCAACTAGTTGACAAATTTTTACCGGGTAGGTAGAATTTTTAAAGGGATAGAATAAATTTCTAACTCGGCAGAAAGTATAATTGTAATTGTATGGGGTTTGCCAAATAAAATTGCCAAGATTTACCTTGGCAAGGAGTTGAGTAAATGTCGATTGAGGATAAAATCAGTCAGCTTACAGAGGATATTAAAAAACTGAAAAAAGAACGCAATGCGATTATTTTAGCCCATGTTTACCAACGACCCGAGGTGCAAGAGGTTGCCGATATTATTGGGGATTCCCTGGAATTATCCCGGCGGGCAGCCGCCACCGATGCAGAGGTAATTGTTTTCTGCGGTGTTCATTTTATGGCGGAGAGTGCGGCCATTCTTTCACCCGATAAGATTGTCCTATTGCCGGAGGAAAATGCAGGTTGTCCCATGGCAGATATGGTTACTGCTGAAGAATTACGAGCCAAAAAGAAAGAAATGCCAGAGGCATTGGTGGTTGCCTATGTGAACACCTCCGCTGAGGTTAAAGCCGAGAGTGATATTTGCTGTACTTCTGCCAATGCTGTTAAAATTGTTCAATCAATCCCTGGGGACAAGCCCATTATCTTTATCCCAGATAAAAACTTAGGCGCCTATGTGGCCAATCAAACGGGTCGGCCAATGACCCTGTGGGAAGGTTGGTGCAATACCCATGACTGGGTTACTACGGAGGAAGTAACCAAGGCTAAGCAAGAACACCCGGAAGCGCTGGTATTAATTCATCCAGAATGTCGGCCGGAGGTAGTGGCCATGGCAGACTATGTTTCAAGTACAACGGGATTAATTCGATTTGCCAAAGAAAGCACGGCGAAAGAATTTATTATCGGCACAGAGGCAGGTATTCTACATCAACTATACAAGCAGTGCCCAGGTAAAGAATTTTTCTTGGCCACCAAAAGACTGGTTTGCCCAAATATGAAGGCGACCACTTTAGCAAAGGTTAAGGAGGCATTAGTAACGATGCAGCCCCAGATTACTGTGCCGCCAGAAATTCGTGAAAAATCCCTGAGGTGCCTAGAGAGAATGTTGAGTGTTTAAAAAGTAAATGGTTATGGTAAAGGATAATATTGGGGGGAGTTGTTTTCCGTGTCTAATCGCTACCTGGTTAATTTTGATTCCAGGGATTTACCCCAACAAAAAGCAGAGTATTTGATCATTGGCGGAGGTATTGCAGGTCTTTTTACCGCCTGGGCAGCTGCCCAAACAGGTGCACAAGTAACCCTTTTGACCAAGCGCACGGTTGCTGAAAGCAACACGGACAGAGCCCAGGGGGGTATTGCTGCTGCTTTAGGACAACACGACTCTCCTGAATTACATATGAAAGATACATTAATTGCCGGAGCCGGTCTATGCAGTGCGGATGCTGTAAGAATATTGGTAAATGAAGGACCCAAGAGAGTGAAAGAATTAATTAACATGGGGGCATGCTTTGATCGAACGGGTGATGACCTATGTTTTACCAGGGAAGGTTGCCATAGTCAAGATCGTATACTCCATGCCCAGGGTGATGCCACAGGGGCAGAAATTTTACGCGCCCTTAGCCTGAACGTGGCCTCTTTATCCCGTGTCGAAATTCATGAAAACCAATATGTTGTTGATCTGTTGGTTGAGGATAATATTTGTTATGGTGCCTTGGCGATGGATCAGGTCACTGGGGAATTCCGTATTTTTAGAGGGAAGGCAATTGTTTTAGCAACAGGCGGTTCAGGACGCTTGTATAACTATACCACCAACCCCGAGGTTGCCACTGCCGATGGCATAGCCCTCGCTTATCGGGCTGGTGCTGAGGTTATGGATATGGAATTTATTCAGTTTCATCCAACCTCGTTGGTCCTACCCGATGCACCCCGCTTCTTAATTTCCGAAGCTGTACGGGGAGAAGGGGCTCTATTGCGGGATGCAAGGGGAGAGAGGTTCATGCCTCAGTACCATGGCATGGCTGAACTTGCCCCCCGAGACATTGTGTCCCGTGCGATTTTAAGCGAAATGGCTAAGACGGAAGCCAATTCCGTTTTTCTTGACCTGACCCATTTGGAGGCTGACAGAATAAAGGAACGCTTTCCTACGATAACATTAACTTGTTCGAAGTATGGTTTAGATATTACCAAGGATTTTATACCCGTTGCACCGGCGGCCCATTACATGATGGGTGGCGTGAAAACAGATCTTTGGGGTGAAACAAGTATTCAACGCTTATTCGCCTGTGGTGAGGCTAGCTGTATGGCTGTACATGGTGCCAATCGTTTGGCCAGCAACTCTTTGCTCGATGGTTTGGTTTGGGGTGGTCGAATCGTTCAACGGACAAAGTGTATTTTGGAAGAAGACCTACCCGATGAGCCGGAGTTTTCTTGCCACGATTTATTAGCGACTCCCGAAGTAAATTATTTAAGTTTAAGAAAGAAGTTGCAGCAAATTATGGGTGAAAAAGTAGGTCCGTTACGGACTGCCCAACGCTTAGCCCAGGCATTGGCTTTCTTTGACTCCTGCTCATACCTGGCCCAGTATGAAGTGACTGATACAGCTAAAATGGAAGTCCGCAACATGTTAGAGGTGGGGGCACTGATAACAGAGGCTGCCATGATGCGTTCTGAAAGTAGGGGAGGCCATTTTCGGTTAGACTATCCAGAAACATCGGATCGGTGGCGAAAGCATATTATTCTTAAGTGCAATTAATGGAGGTTCCCCATGAATCTAAATATGATGGATATTAAAAAAATAATTGAAACTTCCCTGGCTGAGGATGTTGGCACCGGGGATATCACAACCAACAGCACGATACCCGCTGATTATCAGACCAAGGCGATTATCTTTGTGAAAGAACCAGGGGTGGTTGCTGGCATACCAGTGGCGGAAGCTGTTTTCCGCCATCTAGCCCCGGAGATCACGTTTACTCCTCAGGTTGAGGATGGTGCCAAATTGGCCGCTGGTGACGTTATTGCAGAGGTGGCAGGAAATGCCCGGGCTATTTTAACGGGTGAACGCTTGGCCTTGAATTTTTTACAAAGAATGAGCGGCATAGCCAGTCGTACGGCATCCTTAGTGGAAAAAATAAAACTTTACCCCGTACGGGTTGTGGATACCCGCAAGACAACCCCTGGCTTACGGATGCTGGAAAAATACGCTGTTCAGGTTGGTGGTGGCTTTAATCACCGTTATGGACTTTATGATGCAGTTTTAATTAAAGATAACCACATTAAAGTTGCCGGGGGTATAACCAAGGCCATCTTAGCAGCCAGGCATAATGTACCCCATACAATTAAAATTGAGGTCGAAGTAGAAAGCCTGGAAGGTGTCACGGAGGCATTGGAAGCCAGGGCGGATATTATTATGCTCGATAATATGGATCATGCTACCATGAGGGAGGCAGTAAAAATGATCGACGGGCGTGCCTTGGTGGAAGCTTCGGGCAGCATAAACGAGGAAACGATCGTTTCAGTTGCCAAGACCGGCGTGGATTTGATATCTGTGGGTGCCCTTACCCATTCTATCAAGTCCTTGGATATTAGTTTGGATATTGGAGAAATAAAGGCGAAAAGTAACCCATAAGTTCTTAAATAAAGTGACAATCCCTCCCCTTGAACTGCGAGATTTTTAGGGGAGGGGTTATTTTGTTTTTTTTTGCCCCGAACGTTAACCTGAAAATAAAGGGTGGTTGACAAATGAGGAGATGTAGGATAATATTTAGCCATTCGTCTTGGCTATAACCATGTACAAAAGAATGTAAGTGTTAATACGTAAAAAGGTGAGATAAATGAATTCCAAACAAAAAATTCTCCGATTACTTAGGGAGGAAGAGCCGGGGTATGTTTCCGGTGAATATATTTGTCAGCAGCTTCAGGTATCCAGAACAGCTATCTGGAAAACCATTGAATCATTGCGCAGCGATGGCTATGACATAGAGGCCAGGCCAAGGGTGGGTTATCGTTTGTTGGCCTCCCCTGAGCTCCTTGACCCGGCAGAATGGTCTGCGTCGATCAAGACACAAATTATCGGGCAGGCGATAAGCTATCACAAAGCAACCACCTCCACCAATGATGTGGCCAAAGATTTAGCCCGCCGGGGGGCGGTAGAGGGAACCGTTGTAGTTACTGAGGAACAAACCAAAGGTCGCGGTAGACTAGGCCGTACCTGGCAGTCCCTGCCCCAGGCTGGACTTTGTTTTTCCGTGATCTTATATCCCAAGGCCAATCCAATGGAAGTGCCGCAATTTACCATGTTAGCAGCAGTGGCAGTGGTCAAGGCCTTAGAGCGCACAGTAGGCCTTAAGGCGAAGGTAAAATGGCCCAATGACGTTTATATTAAGGGTCAAAAGATAGGCGGCATCCTGGCAGAAATGGTAGCGGAGGCTGACAGAGTAAAGTATGTGGTGCTGGGAATCGGCCTGAATGTCAATCAAAGGCAGGAGGAACTGGCAATGATCGGTCAAGGGGCAACTTCTCTGAGGGTCCAGTTAGGAAAACCATTCATTCGCTCTCAGGTATTCGTACCCCTCTTAGAGGAACTGGATGTGCTCTATAACCTCTGGCAACAACAGGGCTTTTTACCCCTAAAAAAAATGTGGCAAGAAGTTGCCTTGTGGGTAGGAGACACCGTACAGGTACTCGACCTACATAACCACTGGCAGGGGGTAATGGAAGGAATCGATGAAAGTGGCGCATTGCTTCTCAGATTACCCAATGGTAACAGCAAGACCTTCTTTTCAGGGGAAGTTTCATTAAGAACGATTAATTAGTGGAGCGAAGTAGGGAGCAGTTTGCTAAAAAGATTAGAAACTTTGTGTCATCCTGGGGGATAGAGCGGACCGTGGATTTAACCCTTCAATGATCGAAAGATCCTTCGCCTTCGCTCAGGATGACATTGCGGAGGCCAGCTCTTTTTTAGTCTAAATGTCAACCTACTAAAATAAAATAGTTAACGAGGGAGAGTGTTTCATTTGCGAATTTCCAGCAGGGAAATAACTTTAGCAGGTTTGATGGCAGCAATCATGGTGATCGTAACAATCATCACCCGAATACCCTTTGTATTGGCAGTGGTGCCCTTTAGTTTGCAACCTTTAATAGCGATACTAGCCGGTTTGCTGTTGGGTGCGCGAATGGGAGCCCTAAGTGTCATTGTTTACTTACTACTAGGTCTAATGGGTCTGCCAGTGTTTGCCACAGAGCCATTTGGCGGTCCTGCCTATGTACTTAAGCCCACCTTTGGTTTTCTTTTGGGTCAAGTGCTGGCTGCCTATACAGCCGGAAAGATTTTTGAAGGCCAGCAAAATAAGGAAATAAAGAATTATTTATTGGCTGCCATGGTTGGCATGGCTGTAATCTATGTGGTTGGCTTACCCTATCTCTATGCCGTGTTAAATTTATATCTTGGAAAACCTGTATCGCTAATGGGAGCCTTAAAAATTGGTTTTCTGCCCTTTGTTGTTTGGGACTTAGTAAAAGCAGTAATTATTGCAGTGCTGGCAAGGTCCATTCATCAACGATTGCCCCGAAATTAGCTAGCAATGCGGAACGACCGCTGTGTCGTTCCGCATTGCTAGCTTTTGCTGTTTGTGTACGGGTAATTGCACTTTGAGTATTAAACTGGTAGAATGTTTCATGAATTCTATAAAAAAAGATATTTCTCAACGGTTTGATCTGAGAACGGCTAGGAGTCTTTGCCAAGGTTATTTAGCCCATGGCTCATGGCCTAAGGCATATGGACATGAGAAAGGTAGGGAACAGTTTGATACTGGCAATTGACGTTGGTAACACGAATATTGTATTTGGCGTTTTTAAAGATAAAGACCTGATGGCTAACTGGCGTTTAGCCACGGACCGCAACCGGACAACGGACGAATATGGAGTCTTGATGAAAGAACTGTTTACCTTAGCCAAAATAAATATAAACTTAATTGAAGGAGTTATTATTTCTTCGGTGGTTCCGCCAGTAAACGGACTGATTGAGTCAATGGTAAAAAAATACTTTAAATTAGATCCTATTATGGTGGGGCCTGGAATTAAAACTGGCATATCCATAAAAACGGAGAACCCTAGGGAAGTAGGGGCCGATCGGATTGTTAATGCGGTGGCCGCCTATGCCCTTTACGGCGGACCTTTAATATTAGTTGACTTTGGGACAGCCACCACCCTTTGCTATGTAACAGCTACGGGAGAATACTTAGGTGGGGTCATTGCCCCGGGCATAGGCATTTCCACGGAGGCCCTCTTTGCTAGGGCTGCGAAATTACCCCGGGTAGAATTAACAAAACCTGCCTCGGTTATCGGTAAAAATACGGTAAGTGCCATGCAAGCCGGGATCATCTTTGGATTTGCAGGGCAAATTGAAATGATTGTTAAGAAGATGAAACAAGAGATGGGATCGGATGCGCAAGTAATAGCAACGGGCGGGTTGGCAGAGATAATTGCCAGGGAGACTCCCGTTATTACTAAAGTTAATCCGACATTAACTTTGACTGGACTTTGTCTTCTTTACGAGAACAACAGGGGAACAAATGGGGGACTGGCCTCGTGAACATAGGTTCCGTAAAACTTGCTAATCATGTCATTGCTGCTCCAATGGCGGGGGTAACCGATAGGGCTTATCGGATAATTGCCAGGGAACAGGGGTGTGGCTTGGCTGTTACTGAAATGGTAAGCGATTTGGCACTGCTTTTTGCTAATCCCAGGACGTACCGCATGTTGGACTTCCGGGGGGAAATAGAACCCCTAAGTGTCCAGATTTTTGGTTCAAATCCTGAAACAATGGCTAAGGCGGCCGCCATTGTTGTGGAAAGAGGGGCAAATATTGTTGATATTAACATGGGCTGTCCCACTCCTAAAATTGTCAAAAATAACGAGGGCAGTGCGCTAATGAGGGAGCCTCAATTGGCTGCTAAAATTACAGAGTCGGTGGTAAAAGCAGTTCCATCGGTTCCTGTGACAGTAAAGTTTCGTAAAGGTTGGGATGAACATTCGGTAAATGCCGTTGAGTTTGCTCGACGGATGGAAGAGTCAGGGGCTGCCGCCGTAGCTGTCCATGGACGTACCAGAAGTCAATTTTATAGCGGCAAGGCAGACTGGGAGATTATAAAAAAGGTTAAAGAAGCCTTACGGATACCTGTTATTGGCAACGGGGATATCTGGTCAGCCCAGGATGCTGCAAGGATGTTAGGGGTTACTGGTTGTGATGGCATCATGGTGGGTCGCGGAGCCATGGGAAATCCTTGGCTATTTCGGGAACTTGTTCATTTCTTAAATACGGGAGAAGTGTTGCCTGGCCCAAATCCCGAGGAAAGAATTAAAACCGCCATCCGCCACTTGGCATTAATGGTGGAATCTAAGGGGGAACAAGTGGCCGTTTTTGAAATGAGAAAACATGCTGCCTGGTATACAAAGGGGATGAGGGGAGCCGCCCGTATACGAGAAATGATCAACAAGGCCCAAAGTAGAAAGGAAATTGAGGAGATTCTTAAAAGTCTACTTTGCGAAGTGTAAAGCTGGGACGGGTTGTTATCCTATGACGAACATGATATAGAGGTAATTAAAGAAGTGCCGCGAAATTACATAATAAAGTAGTTTGTTACGGCACCCCCTTTTTACCATTTTTATTAATGATTGAGGGTTTGTAGGCATATGATTGTAAAGAAATACCCATAATACAGGAACGGGGGGAGCAAAGATGAAAAACTTTGCATTTATTATACACCCATTGGATTGCAGCGATGTTGCCAGGAAGTTTTATTTTACGCGCTATATGCCCGATGCCTTAATTGAAAGGACTTTAAAGCTGCTCCCCCCCATTAAGATTTCGGCCATTACTGGTATTCGTTCCTCAGAGGCGGAGATTGAAGGGTCCTTTATATCTTGCCTGCTTACCGCTAAACAAATGAAAGAATTGCCCCAAGCCTTTGTCCTAAAAAAAATTATTCAAGCGGGGCAATTGGCAGAAAAAATGGGGGCAGATGTAGTGGGTTTGGGGGCTTTTACTAAAGTGGTGGGCGATGCTGGGATCACGGTTGCAAAAAGTTTAAACATACCGGTAACTACCGGCAACAGTTATACGGTTGCCATAGCTCTTGAAGGGGCCAAAAAAGCGGCTCAATTAATGGGTCATGATTTGAAAAAGGCAAGGGTTACCGTAGTAGGTGCCACCGGTTCAATCGGTAGTGTATGTGCCTTATCGCTAGCAAGGGATGTAAATAATTTAACACTGGTAGGCAGGAATGAGCCGAAGCTGCATTTATTGGCGGATCGTATTATGTATGAGACGGGGTTAGCGGCGGAGGTTAGTTCCAATATGAAAGCTGCTTTAACGAAGTCCGATTTGGTAATTACAGTGACCAGTTCAATGGACAACATCATTCAGCCAGAGGACCTAAAGCCAGGAGCGGTGGTTTGTGATGTGGCTAGGCCAAGGGATGTTTCTCGACGAGTGATTGAGGAACGGGATGATGTATTAGTTATTGAGGGGGGTATTGTGGAGGTACCAGGGGATGTGAATTTTAATTTTAATTTTGGTTTTCCCCCAAAAACGGCCTACGCCTGTATGGCAGAAACCATGATTCTTGCACTGGAAGGAAAAATGGAGAGCTATACCCTGGGGAGAGACCTCACCCTTAAACAAGTTGAAGATATCTTCCGACTGGGGCAAAAACATGGCTTTAAATTAGCCGGTTTTAGAAGTTTTGAAAAACCCATATCCGAAGAAGAAATTAATTTAATAAAACGGCGGGCCATCATAAAGGTGTCCTAACAATTTTAATGGTTTCTCTAATGAATCCTTGACAAATAATTAGTGGTGTTTTTATAATGTACAGGAACAAGACCCAGAAAGGAAGCACTGCAATTGGCATCACCTTTTGCAGTGCTTTAACTGTAGATAGGCTTATTGCTAAGAATTGCTAATAAAAAAGAGATAAAATAGTGATGGAGAGACAAGGAGAATCGGAATGAAAGAAAAAGATGTAATGCTTACAGTAACTGGTTTAAAGCAGTTGGAGGATGAGTTAAACCAACTAAAGACTGTAAAAAGACGCCAAGTTGCGGAGCGGATTAAACAAGCCATTGAATTTGGAGATATCAGTGAGAACTCGGAATATGAAGATGCCAAAAATGAGCAGGCCTTTATTGAAGGTCGTATCTTAACGCTTGAAAAGATGTTGCGTAATGCCAAATTAATTGATGATGAAAACCTAGATAATGACGTTGTGTCCCTAGGGTCCAAAGTCGTTTTAAAGGATCTTGAATTTGGTGATAGGTTAGAATACACTCTGGTGGGATCTGTTGAAGCAGACCCGGATGCAAATAAAATATCCAATGAATCTCCGGTAGGTAAGGCTATTTTAGGACAACCCAAGGGGAACATTGTGGAAGTAAATGTTCCGGCAGGCGTTTTAAAATACGAAATTGTTGACATTTTGAGGTAGCGTTTGGGGGTTTTTGTTAATGGCAGATATTAATAATAAAAATTTAGATCCGTCGGCTCCGGGTGAACCGGAGGCCGGCCAAACCACTGTAGAAGATCTCAATGAACTTATGAAAGTTCGCAGGGATAAACTGCAGGAACTTATTGCCCAAGGGGTGGAGCCCTTTGGACAAAAATATGAGCAGACCCACTATACCGCTGATATTATTGATCAGTTTGATGCGATGGATGGACATGCTGTGGTCATAGCTGGTCGTATTATGGCTAAACGGGTAATGGGCAAAGCTAGCTTTGCTAACGTACAGGACAGCAAGGGCAATATTCAGGTATATGCCAGATTGGACGATCTAGGGGCAGATGATTACGCCCGTTTTGAAAAGCTTGATATCGGGGATATGATTGGTTGTTCAGGAAAAGTCTTTAAAACCCGTAAGGGAGAAATCACTGTACATATTGACAATTACAAAATTTTGGCTAAGTCCTTACGTCCCCTGCCGGAAAAATGGCATGGTCTAAAGGATGTTGATTTGCGGTATCGCCAACGGTATGTAGATCTGATTGTTAATCCAGAAGTAAAACAAACCTTTATTACCCGTAGCAAAGTGGTAAGGGGCATTCGTAACTATTTAGATCAAAAGGGATTCCTAGAAGTAGAAACTCCCATGATGCATCCCATAGCAGGCGGGGCCAGTGCACGTCCTTTTATTACACATCATAATACCTTAGATATGAACCTCTTTATGCGGATTGCTCCAGAACTTTACCTTAAACGTTTATTGGTAGGTGGATTTGATAAGGTTTACGAAATCAATCGAAATTTTCGTAATGAAGGTATTTCCACCAGACACAATCCCGAATTTACGATGATTGAATTGTATCAAGCCTATGCAGATTATAAGGACATGATGGATCTTACAGAGGATCTGATTTCCCAGGTTGCACAGGAGGTACTTGGTACAGCAACAATAGAATATGAGGGCACGGAAATAAGTCTGGCCAAACCCTGGCGGCGGGTTCCCATGTTAGAAATCGTTAAGGAACATTCGGGATTGGATTTTACCCAGCTAAAGACTGCCCAGGAGGCTTATGAGGCTGCCAAGGGTTTAGGTTTGGCGATCGAATCAGGTGCCTCTTGGGGGGATATTCTCAATACTGTGTTTGAGGAAAAGGTAGAGGACAAGCTAATCCAACCGACCTTTGTAATTGATTATCCCGTTGATATATCACCCCTAGCCAAACGGCAGCAGGAAAACCCAGAACTAACCTACCGCTTTGAATTATTTATTTATGGCAGGGAATTGGCCAATGCCTTCTCCGAGCTTAACGATCCCATTGATCAAAAGGGTAGATTTATGAAACAAGTAGAAAAAAGACAAGCCGGTGATGAAGAGGCCCAGATGTATGATGAAGATTACATTCACGCCTTGGAGTATGGGATGCCACCTGCCGGGGGCTTAGGCATCGGAATTGACCGTCTGGTGATGCTTTTAACCAATTCATCATCTATTCGGGACGTTATTTTATTCCCCCTGATGAGACCCAGGGAATCCTAAAACTCGATTAAATATAAGCTTTGACATTAACTGCCGGGAGTGATAATATATATTTTGTCTCCCGGCAGACAAAGTCGGACAAAGACAGGAAAAAACTGTCACTGGACAAAGGACAACGATAAGTGTATAATAAAAAACTGCGATCAAGACGACAGCATTGTTGTTAAAAAACATTATGAAATAAATCTTGACACGGAATCTTCAATATGGTAACATTTCAAATCGAGGGCAAGCAATGCCTCGGCAAAACCGGTCTTTGAAAACTAAACAGCAGATGATGGATGAAAAACAGGTCAAGTCAAAAGTCATCGTTAAGATGAAACTAAGACGACCACAAAAAACATCCTCGTCAAGCGTTATAAAAAGACGCTAGCGAGTAAATCTAGGATAAAAAGAGCCAAAACTCTTCCCTTTACAGGACGAGTAAGATATTGCAAGATATTTTACGGAGAGTTTGATCCTGGCTCAGGACGAACGCTGGCGGCGTGCCTAACACATGCAAGTCGAACGGAGTATAAAAGGAAGCTTGCGAATTTTATACTTAGTGGCGGACGGGTGAGTAACGCGTGGATAACCTG
>NZ_CEVWQM010000041.1:0-15287 GCF_982386235.1 Desulfotomaculum sp.
AGGGCAGTCAACGTGTGCATAGTGACGCTTTGCAGTTTCATATTCTACGTGGGAAGTATTGATAGTGATACCACGTTCACGTTCTTCGGGAGCATTGTCGATTTCATCATAACGTCTAACGGCTGCACCGCCAGCTTTAGATAAAACAATGGTAATGGCAGCAGTCAGAGTGGTTTTGCCATGGTCAACGTGACCGATGGTTCCAATGTTTACGTGGGTTTTATTACGTTCAAATTTAGCCTTAGCCATGCTATTACTTTCCTCCTTGCACCTTTGGAAAATATCTTATTAATTAACCGTTGCGCTTCGTAATGATTCCTTCTGCAATGTTCTTAGGCACTTCATCATAGTGGTCATGCTGCATTGAGTAAACACCACGCCCCTGGGTTTTAGAACGCAAATCCGTTGCGTAACCAAACATTTCAGCCAAGGGAACAAAGGCAGTTACAATTCTGGCATTACCTCGTTGATCCATTTCATCGATGCGGCCACGGCGGCTGTTAAGGTCGCCAATAACATCACCCATGTATTCTTCCGGAACGGTCACTTCAACCTTGAAGATTGGCTCCAGCAGAACCGGATTAGCCTTTTGGGCACCATTTTTGAAAGCCATCGATCCGGCAATCTTAAAGGCCATCTCGGAAGAGTCTACCTCGTGGTAAGAACCATCATAAATGGTTGCCTTGATGTCAACCATTGGGTAACCCGCCAGAACACCATTTTCCATTGCTTCGCGGATCCCATTATCAACCGGAGCAATGTACTCTCTGGGAACTACACCGCCCACGATCTTATTAACAAATTCGTAGCCAGGTCCGCCTGCTTCCAGGGGTTCCAGTTCAATCCAGACGTGTCCATATTGACCTTTACCACCGGACTGCCGTACAAACTTACCTTCCGCCTTAATCGTCTTGCGAATGGTTTCTTTGTAAGCAACCTGTGGCCGTCCTACATTGGCCTGAACTTTAAATTCACGCAACAGGCGGTCTACAATGATTTCTAAGTGCAGCTCACCCATGCCAGCAATAATGGTCTGACCTGTTTCTTCATCGGTACGGACCTTAAAGGTGGGATCTTCTTCAGACAGTTTGCTTAAAGCCACACCCATTTTATCTTGGTCCGCCTTGGTCTTCGGCTCAATGGCTACATGAATTACTGGATCAGGGAATTCCATGGACTCCAGGATGATTGTTTTTTTCTCATCACAGAGGGTATCACCGGTGGAAGTATCTTTCAAACCAACTGCCGCTGCAATATCACCAGCAAATACCTCGGGAACCTCTTCCCGGTGGTTGGCGTGCATCTGAAGAATACGACCAACACGTTCCTTTTTACCCTTTGTGGAGTTGAAAACATAGGAACCAGACTTCAATGTCCCCGAGTAAACCCGGAAGTAACTCAGTTTGCCTACGTATGGGTCAGTCATGATTTTAAAAGCCAGTGCTGAGAAGGGTTCTTCATCGCTGGAGATCCTTTGATCTTCGGCACCGGTGTCAGGATTAAGACCTTGAATCGCCGGAACATCTGTTGGTGCCGGCAAATAATCTACAATTGCATCCAATAAAGATTGAACGCCTTTATTCTTAAAGGAAGAACCACAAATTACCGGGGTGATTTTAACTGTCAAAGTGGCCTTACGAATGGCCAGTTTAATTTCTTCCTCTGTCAGTTCTTCACCTTCCAGGTATTTCATCATCAGTTCTTCGTCAGATTCAGCCACTGCTTCCAGCATTTTTTCACGGTATTCATCAACTTGATCCACCATGTCTGCGGGAATGTCAGCAACTTCGCTATTTGTGCCCAGGTCATCAAGATAAACGATGGCCTTCTTGGTTACCAGATCCACAATACCTTTAAAGCGATCTTCGCTACCAATAGGTAATTGAATCGCTATTGGGTTAGCCCCCAGACGATTTTTGATCATGTCCATGCCGTTAAAGAAGTCAGCACCAACACGGTCCATTTTGTTAATATAAGCAAGTCTGGGTACACCGTACTTATCAGCCTGTCTCCAAACAGTCTCAGACTGGGGTTCTACCCCACCGACAGAACAAAATACAGCCACTGCACCGTCTAACACCCTTAGCGAACGTTCTACTTCAACAGTAAAATCCACGTGCCCGGGTGTGTCTATAATATTTATACGGTGATTATTCCATTGGGCTGTGGTTGCAGCAGAGGTAATGGTAATCCCACGTTCCTGCTCCTGAACCATCCAGTCCATCGTGGCTGAACCATCATGTGTTTCACCAATCTTGTGAACTTTCCCGGTGTAGAACAAAATACGCTCAGTGGTAGTGGTCTTTCCGGCATCGATATGGGCCATAATGCCAATGTTACGGGTTCTTTCCAAAGGAAACTGTCGAGCCATAAATGCTCCCCCTTACCACCTGTAATGAGCAAATGCTTTGTTGGCCTCAGCCATTTTATGTGTATCTTCACGCTTCTTAACAGTTGCGCCAGTATTGTTAGCTGCATCCATTATTTCAGCAGCCAGTTTTTCAGCCATGGATCTACCAGAACGCTTGCGGGTAAACAAAACCAGCCAGCGAATACCCAGGGTCTGACGACGATCAGCCCTTACCTCAATAGGCACCTGATAGTTGGCACCACCTACACGGCGGGCTTTAACTTCTAATACGGGCATTACATTTTTCATAGCAGCATCAAAAACCTCTAAGGGGCTTTTGCCTGCTTTTTCTTGGATGATTGCAAAGGCGTCATAAATAATCTTTTCAGCAACACCACGTTTACCATCCAACATCATTTGGTTAACAAGCTTCGTTACAACCTTGCTCCCATAAATGGGATCGGGAAGTACATCCCGTTTGGGGATTCCACCTCTTCTTGGCACTAATTCTCCCCCCTTTGCACGATAATTATATTGCAATGTTTAGGTAAGCCTATTTTTTAGGACGTTTAGCCCCATATTTGGAACGGCTGCGGTTACGGTTTTGAACACCGGCAGAATCCAGTGCGCCACGAACAATATGGTAACGCACACCCGGTAAATCCTTAACCCTGCCACCACGCACAAGAACCACGGAGTGTTCCTGCAAATTGTGACCAATGCCTGGGATATAGGATGAAACCTCAATGCCGTTTGTTAGGCGAACACGCGCTACTTTACGCAGGGCAGAGTTAGGTTTCTTAGGGGTTGTGGTATATACCCTGGTGCAAACACCCCTCTTTTGAGGACAATCTTTCAGGGCAGGGGCGGTTGATTTGTAAATAACCTGTTCGCGACCCTTGCGAATAAGCTGGTTAATGGTAGGCATATCTCTCTACACCTCCTCTCGAAGTACTACATATTTAAGTAGTTGCCTTATTGCTCAATAATAGCTGCTATGGCACAGCCCACTTCAATGTTGCAGGCTCTGCCTAAATCCTTCATGCTGTCGGCCTTAACAATTGGTATGTTTTTAGAAGAACAAATCCGAAGGATGGGATCTACCACGTGCAACTCCGCATCAGAAGCCCAATATACTTCCTTTGCCTGAGATTTTTCTACAGCCTTTAATGTCTGTTTAGCCCCTATGGTTTTTTTGCGGGCAGCCTTTAAAGGCTCCAAAGACATGGTATTCCCACCTCCAGTAATAAAACACTTACATATAATATCACTTACAATAACCCGTGTCAATAATTTGTATTTTGGGTTGTTAGAGTCTTATTTTTCCAAGATTAGGTCGAAAGAGTCCGCCGCATCATTGGAAAGAATATTATACTCACTGTCCTTATCAGAAAGCAGTATATCGCTATCTTCATCCTTTGGTTGCAGTTTTTCTTCAAAGACCTCAATATTGCGATACCTTGACATGCCTGTTCCCGCCGGCACCAGCTTACCAATAATAACGTTTTCTTTAAGGCCAAGCAGCGGATCCATTTTACCCTTAATCGCTGCTTCTGTTAGAACCCTCGTGGTTTCTTGGAAGGAAGCGGCAGACAAGAAGGAATCTGTAGCCAGGGAGGCCTTGGTAATGCCTAGCAATACGGGTTTTGCCTCGGCTGGTTCGCCGCCCTTTTCAATGGCCTTGCGATTCTCCTCTTCAAATTCAAAAATATCAATCAGACCACCTGGTAATAGTTCGGTGTCACCGGCTTCTTCAACCTTTACTTTTCTTAACATTTGGCGAATCATAACTTCGATATGTTTGTCGTTAATCTCCACACCCTGTAATCGGTATACTCTCTGTACTTCTTGCAGCAGATAAATCTGGACTCCTGCGGGTCCTTTAATCTTTAATAGATCGTGTGGGTTAACGGAACCCTCGGTTAATTCATCGCCAGCCTCTATACGCTGCCCTTCTCTTACTTTCAATCTGGCGCCGAAGGGAACAGCATAGACATTCTTTTCACCGTTATCCTTGGTAACCTCGATTTCTCTTCTGCCCTTTACCTCACGAACGGCGATAATACCCTCTTCTTCTGACACGATGGCCTGCCCTTTCGGTCGTCTTGCTTCAAATAGTTCCTCAACCCGGGGTAGACCCTGGGTAATGTCGTCACCAGCTACCCCACCGGTGTGGAAAGTACGCATGGTCAATTGTGTGCCGGGTTCGCCAATGGACTGAGCAGCAATAATGCCCACTGCCTCGCCAATATCGATTTTACCACCGGTTGCCAGGTTCTTCCCATAGCAGTGCTTGCATACACCGTAGCGGGTTTTGCAGGAGATAACCGATCGGATCTTTAGCTTTTCTAGGCCTGCCTCTTCAACTCCTAGTGCTTGTTCCGCTGTCAGCACCTCATGATTATCCACTTGTTCCTGGGAGATAATCACTTCACCTGTTTCAGGATGCACCACTGCTTCCATCGGCACCCGACCTTCCAGGCGCTCATGCAGTTTTTCAATACCTTCGGTGCCATCCCTAATTTCCCTTACTTCAATCCCCTCGGTAGTGCCGCAATCATCCTCACGGACAATAACATCCTGGGCCACATCTACCAGGCGTCTGGTTAAGTAACCGGAGTCCGCAGTACGCAAGGCGGTATCTGCAAGACCCTTCCGAGCACCGTGGGTGGAAATAAAGTATTCCAATACGGTTAAGCCTTCACGGAAGTTCGCTTTAATCGGCAGGTCAATGATTCGTCCGGATGGATCTGCCATCAAGCCGCGCATACCGGCAAGCTGACGAATCTGCTGAATATTACCCCGGGCACCGGAGGTTGCCATCATATATACGTTATTAAATTTATCCAAGGTTTCCATCAGGGCCTTGGTTACCTGATCGGTGGCTTCATTCCAAATGGCAATTACCTTACGATAACGCTCATCTTCGGTAATGAGGCCCCGGCGGAATTGCATTTCTATTTTGTTTACCTGATCTTCGGATTTGGCCAGGATATCCTTTTTCGCCTCTGGAATGGTAATATCTGCAACCCCGATGGTAATGCCAGCCCTGGTTGAGAACTTATAGCCTAACTCCTTGATCCCGTCTAACAGCTCTGCGGTGTGGGCATTGCCTAGTAGACGGTAGCAATCTGCAACAATTTTACTAAGGGTCTTTTTATCGCAAACCTTATTAATGTAGCCTAATTCCTCAGGGATAACTTCATTGAAGATGATCCTGCCAACCGTAGTCTGTGTTCTTTCGCCATTTTTCCGGCGAACCCAGACCTTAGCCTGTAAGGAGACTTGTTTATTATCATAGGCCAAGATGGCCTCCTCTTCATCCTTAAAGACCATATTCTCACCTAAATCGCCATCCCTGTCCATGGTTAAATAATAGGAACCTAAAACCATGTCCTGGGTGGGGCTAGCCACGGGCTTGCCATCCTTCGGATTTAGGATGTTGTTGGCAGCCAGCATCAGAAGCCTCGCCTCAGCTTGAGCTTCCGCAGATAAGGGAACGTGTACAGCCATTTGGTCACCGTCAAAGTCCGCGTTGTAGGCGGTACAAACCATGGGGTGAATCTTAATGGCACGCCCCTCCACCAGTACAGGCTCAAAGGCTTGAATTCCTAAGCGGTGCAGGGTTGGGGCACGGTTTAACATCACCGGATGTTCCTTAATAACATCTTCCAGTACATCCCAAACTTCCGGACGTACCCTTTCCACCATACGTTTAGCACTTTTAATATTATGGGCATGGCCGTCATTGACCAGCTTTTTCATCACAAAGGGTTTAAAGAGTTCCAGGGCCATCTCTTTCGGCAGACCGCATTGGTGCATCTTAAGGCGGGGGCCTACCACAATAACGGAACGTCCTGAGTAGTCAACCCTTTTACCCAGAAGGTTTTGCCTGAAGCGACCTTGTTTACCCTTCAACATATCCGAAAGAGATTTCAGCGGGCGATTGCCAGGCCCGGTAACAGGGCGACCACGACGACCGTTATCAATCAGGGCATCTACCGCCTCTTGAAGTATTCTCTTTTCGTTGCGCACAATAATATCCGGTGCACCTAAATCCAGCAGCCGTTTTAAGCGGTTATTGCGGTTAATTACCCGACGGTAAAGGTCGTTTAGATCGGAGGTCGCAAAACGTCCGCCATCGAGCTGTACCATGGGTCTTAATTCCGGTGGGATTACCGGCACCACATCCATAATCATCCACTCTGGACGGTTGCCTGATTTTTTAAAGGCCTCTACCACTTCCAGGCGTCGTATGGCACGTATTTTCCGTTGACCGGAAACTTCTTTTAGTTCCTGGCGCAGATCCCTGGCTAATTCCTCCAGGTTAATTTCCTCCAGCAGAACCTTAATGGCTTCTGCCCCCATACCTGCCTTGAAGGTGTGGGCAAACTTATCCCTGTATTCCCGATACTCGGTTTCAGTAAGCAGTTGCTTTTTCAATAAAGGCGTATCGCCTGGCTCCATGACGATATATGAAACAAAATATAAAACCTTTTCCAGTGCCCTTGGTGACATGTCAAGCAGCAAACCCATGCGGCTGGGAATACCCTTGAAGTACCAAATATGGGAGACTGGTGCTGCCAATTCGATATGTCCTAACCTTTCACGGCGAACCTTAGAACGGGTTACTTCAACACCGCATCGATCACAGACAACCCCTTTATAGCGAACGCGCTTGTACTTGCCGCAGTGACATTCCCAATCCCGGGTGGGACCAAAAATACGTTCACAAAACAAACCATCTCTTTCTGGCTTTAAGGTTCGATAGTTGATGGTTTCTGGTTTTTTTACCTCCCCACTGGACCACTGACGAATTTTATCCGGTGAGGCAAGAGCGATACGTATGCTATCAAAGTTATTTAGCTCTAACAAAGGACCTACTCCCCCTTATAGCGGATTTGTTTCAATCGTTTACTTACCGCTTGTTTTAGTCCTCGTCATCCAAACTGAAGTCTTCTTCAGCTTCTTCCAGGAAGGTTTCATCGAATTCATCAGCATCCTCTTCGACTTCCTCCTCTTCCTCAGCATCCTCTTTGGCGGGACTTGCTCGTCTTTCTTCGGGCAATTCGATCCCTAATTCTTTTGCGGTTTCTGTTATGTCTTCTTCAATTTCCTTAATTTCAATTTCTTCTGCATCCTCGGAAAGCACCTTGACATCCAAGCCCAGGGACTGCAATTCCTTGATTAGTACTTTGAAGGATTCCGGTACGCCTGGTTCCGGTACATTTTCGCCCTTAACAATGGCCTCATAGGTCTTAACACGACCTACAACATCATCGGACTTGACCGTAAGAATTTCTTGCAGCGTATAGGCTGCGCCATAAGCTTCCAATGCCCACACTTCCATCTCCCCGAAACGTTGTCCCCCAAACTGTGCTTTACCACCCAAGGGTTGTTGGGTAACCAGGGAGTAAGGACCTGTGGACCGAGCGTGGATTTTATCATCTACCAGGTGGTGCAGTTTTATCATATAGATGTAGCCAACCGTAACCCTACTGTCAAAGGGTTCACCTGTTCTGCCGTCATAGAGAACGGTCTTGCCATCCTCTGGCAACTCCGCTCGTTTTAGAGATTCCCATATAGAATCCTCAGAGGCTCCGTTAAATACCGGGGTTGCCACATTAAATCCTAACATTTTAGCTGCCCAACCAAGGTGGGTTTCTAAAACCTGACCAATGTTCATACGGGATGGTACACCCAGTGGATTCAGGACGATTTCTACCGGTGTACCGTCCGCCATAAAGGGCATATCCTCTTCGGGCAGAATCCGAGCCACTACCCCTTTGTTACCATGGCGGCCAGCCATTTTATCCCCTTCGGAGATCTTTCTCTTCTGGGCAATATAGACTCTTACTAAATGATTGACTCCCGGCGGCAGCTCATCGCCATTTTCACGGGAAAACACCTTGACATCAACGATTTTCCCAGCTTCTCCGTGGGGGACTCTGAGGGAAGTATCCCTTACCTCTCTGGCTTTCTCACCAAAGATAGCCCTAAGCAGTCGTTCCTCAGCAGTTAGTTCCGTTTCACCCTTCGGTGTTACTTTGCCTACCAAGATATCACCAGGTCTTACCTCGGCACCAACCCGAATAATACCCCTTTCATCCAGGTCCTTTAAAATATCTTCACCTACGTTGGGAATATCACGGGTTATTTCCTCAGGGCCTAGTTTTGTATCTCTGGCATCACATTCATATTCTTCTATGTGGATCGAAGTAAAGTAATCTTCTTTTACTGCCTTTTCACTGATTAGAATAGCATCCTCATAGTTGTTGCCTTCCCAGGTCATAAAGGCCACTAAAATATTTCTACCCAGTGCCAACTCGCCTTTTTCAGTGGCAGGGCCATCCGCTAGTATTTGTCCGGCCTCTACCTTCTCTCCCTTACTTACGATCGGTTTTTGGTTTATGCAGGTGCCTTGGTTGGAACGGGTGAACTTTAACAACTTATACGTATCATTGCGTCCCTCGTCGTTTCTTACTACCACTTCGTTGGCGGTGACTTTCACGATCTCGCCAGCTTTTTCAGCAACGATGCATACACCCGAGTCCTTGGCGGCTCTGTGCTCAATACCTGTACCTACCACAGGAGCCTGACAACGCAGCAGGGGTACAGCCTGACGCTGCATGTTTGCACCCATTAGAGCACGGTTCGCATCATCATGCTCCAGAAAGGGAATTAAGGAAGTCGCAACAGAGAATACTTGCTTAGGAGAAACATCCATAAAGTCGATCCGATCTGTAGGTACCAGGATCGTTTCATGGCCCCTACGGGCATTCGCCCTTCCCTCAATAAAGTAACCATTATCATCCAAGGGGGCGTTAGCCTGGGCTATGATATGCCCTTCTTCTTCATCCGCCGTTAGGTATACGATCTCATCGGTAACACGCTTGTGTTCCTTATCCACTTTTCTATAGGGGGCTTCCATAAAGCCAAAACTATTAATTCTAGCGTAGGTAGAAAGTGATCCGATTAAGCCGATGTTAGGACCCTCTGGGGTTTCAATGGGACACATCCGGCCATAGTGAGAGTGGTGCACGTCACGCACTTCGAAGCCCGCACGTTCCCGGGACAAACCACCGGGTCCCAGGGCTGACAAACGTCTTTTATGGGTTAATTCAGCCAATGGGTTGGTTTGGTCCATAAATTGGGAAAGCTGGCTTGACCCAAAAAATTCTTTAATAGAGGCTACCACTGGGCGGATATTAATTAGAACCTGTGGTGTAATCACGTCCACATCCTGAATGGTCATCCTTTCCCGCACAACACGCTCCATACGAGACAAGCCAATCCGGAATTGGTTTTGTAATAATTCGCCTACGGAACGTAACCGACGGTTGCCCAAATGGTCAATATCGTCAACGATTCCTTCCCCACTCATAAGCCCTATTAGGTAACGGAAGGTGGCTATGATATCTTCCTTGGTTAATTCACGGATAAAGGTCCGCTCCACCGGAACTTCCTTGTTTAATAAGCGATCCCATTCCTTGGGACCGTCCTCTCCGTTGGGATAACGATATAGTATTCCGTGCTTTAATTTCTTTTGTAGTTTGTAGCGCCCAACATGTGCAAGGTCATATCGTTTGGGATCAAAGAATAAAGTATTTAATAACGATCTTGCGCTTTCTACGGTAGGTGGTTCTCCGGGTCTTAGGCGTTTATAGATTTCAACTAAAGCCTCTTCTTCCGTATCCGTATTGTCACGGGTTAAGGTCTCTTGTACATATTTGTCATTTTCAAAGAGTTCCATAATCAAGGCATTGGAACTATAGCCCAAAGCCCGAATCAAAACGGTTGCCGGAATTTTACGGGTACGGTCAATACGTACGAAAATATGGTCATTCACGTCCGTTTCTAATTCTAACCATGCCCCTCGGTTCGGAATCACGGTGGAAGTAAACAATCTTTTGCCGCTGGGGTCAATTTGGTCTGCAAAATACACCCCCGGGGAACGTACTAACTGGCTTACTATAACACGTTCCGCACCGTTAATAATAAAGGTGCCCTTGGTAGTCATTAAAGGAAAATCTCCCATAAAGACTTCCTGTTCTTTAACTTCCCCAGTTTCCTTATTAATCAGGCGAACCTTTACTCTTAATGGAGCAGCATAGGTTACGTCACGTTCCTTGCACTCTTCCACTGAGTATTTTGGTTCTCCCAGAGTGTAGTCCAAGAATTCCAGAATAAGATTTCCCGTAAAATCTTGAATGGGAGAGATGTCATGAAAAACTTCCCTTAGACCTTCCTGGAGAAACCATTCGTAAGAATTTCTTTGTACTTCGATAAGGTTGGGCAAATCCAGCACTTCTTGAAGCTTGCCGTAGTTCCACCTTACCCTGTTTCCTACTTTTTCCGGGTAAGCCATCGAACACATCACACCCCTTAAATATTTAGCCTAAACAAAATATAGATATTTAAAAACTTTGACTGTTTTATCAAAGTGAAAACCTTTGCTTGTGTCTGAGGGAAACTATAGACAACGAAAAGCAAGGTCTTGCTTTTTTTAACAATACCTCGCCTTATGCATTATAGTCCCTATCTATTTTATTTTGGCCCTTTATGCAGGAAAATATGCACAATTTTTGCCACCTAATCTAAAAATTATATAACAAAACCATAGAATGACATTTTGTAATGTTAGCACAGGTAGTTTTGTTTGTCAAGTCGATTTTTTCGGTAAGTTGTCGTCAGCCAATATTTTAGCTATTCTTGATATACATTCTTACTCATGTAGTTAAACACATGAAATTTTTAGACCCTCGCAGCAAAGCTAACAGCTAAAAGCAAAAACACCACCAACTAATGGCGGTGTTTTTGCATTCCTATTAATAAAGAGATTTCACGTAATTATTATTTAACGTCAACTGCAGCGCCAGCTTCAACGAGCTTAGCTTTGATCGCTTCAGCTTCTTCTTTAGCGACTTTCTCTTTAACAGGCTTAGGAGCACCATCAACCAATTCTTTGGCTTCTTTCAGACCAAGACTGGTGATTTCGCGAACAACTTTAATAACGTTGATCTTCTTGTCGCCTGCACTGGTCAAAATTACATCAAATTCAGTTTGTTCTTCTTCAGCAGCAGCAGCACCAGCAGCAGGAGCAGCGGCAACAGCTACAGGAGCAGCGGCGGATACGCCAAATTCTTCTTCAAAAGCTTTAACTAATTCAGCCAGTTCCAAAACGGTTAGGCCTTTAACGATTTCTAATACTTCAGCTACTTTAGACATATTAATAAGTAACCTCCTCAAGGTTTAAATAATATTTTTAGTAATCATTGGTTTATTATGCTTGAGCTTCTTTTTGTTGACGCACCTGATCCACTACATAGACCAGATTACGCAGGTTGGCAGCAAGAACGCCGGCAAAGCCGTACATAGGTGCTTGCATACCGCCCAGTACCTTGGCCAATAGAACCTCTCTGGATGGCAGGTCAGCCAATGCTTTAACGCCATTAGCATCAATTACTTTTCCTTCCAGAATACCAGCCTTAATCTCAACCCCTTGCTTAATCTCCTTGGCAAAATCGCTAAGGATTTTAGCAGGAGACACAGGATCCTCTATACCAAAGGCAAATACAGTGGGACCTTCAAGATATGGGTCCAAGCCCTCGATACCAATTTCTTTAGCTGCGATACCAGCAATCGTGTTTTTAGCAACTTTCATTTCACTGCCAGCTTTGCGCATACGTGCACGCAAATCTGTGATTTTAGCCACCGGTACACCGCGAAAATCAGCCAAAATAGTAACCTGTGCAGAGGACATTTTTTCTTTAACTTCCTCTAGCATCACTGCCTTTTGAGCTTTTGTGGTCGGCAAGAGATACACCTCCTTCCGATGAATATATAAAAAAACAAATGCGGGGTTTCGTGTAGACACACCGAAATCCCCGCAATCTTATCTAAGCTTGCAGCAAAGACCGGCCTCGGTTGGCAAAATTAAGTCCAGTGGACACCAACTGTCTACGACTAGTTTATTTTCAGTTGTATTTGCGGGCTCCTAGAGTTTGTTCGGGTTAATCCGCACCCCAGGTCCCATGGTGGAAGACACAGTAATGGTCTTCATATAAGTACCTTTGGCTGAAGCCGGCTTAATACGAACCAAGGTATCTGCCAAAGTTTTAAAGTTCTCAACAAGTTTCTCGGAATCAAAAGATACTTTACCAATAGGAGCATGAATAATACCGATTTTATCTGTACGGTAGGTAATCTTACCACCCTTGGCATCCCTTACTGCATCCGCTACCTCAAAGGTAACAGTGCCGGTTTTGGGGTTAGGCATCAAGCCACGGGGACCTAATACACGACCCAGACGGCCAACGGTACCCATCATATCAGGAGTGGCGATGGCAACATCAAAGCCGAGCCAACCACCTTGAATTTTTTCCACTAGGTCTTCAGCACCAACAAAATCTGCGCCTGCAGCTTCAGCCTCTTTGACCTTGTCACCTTTAGCAAAAACTAGGACAGTTTTAGTTTTACCAGTACCATGGGGTAACACTACAGCACCCCTCAGTTGCTGGTCAGCGTGGCGGGGGTCAACCCCTAGACGGAACGCAACTTCTACTGTTTCATCAAACTTTGCCTTAGCTGTCTTTTTAACTAATTCAACAGCCTCAAGGGGTTCGTAAAGAGCATTTTCATCATACATCTTTCTTACTTCCTGAAGCTTCTTGCCTTCCTTCGGCATATGAACTACCTCCTTTGTGGTACTAGCGGACTACATCCTCCCACCGGATGAAGTTTATCCTTCTACAATTTCAATGCCCATACTACGGGCAGTTCCTTCTACCATACGCATAGCAGCTTCTATACTGGCAGCGTTTAGATCAGGCATCTTTAATTCGGCAATTTCTCTAACCTTAGAACGGTCAAGTTTGCCCACTTTGTTCTTGTTAGGTTCACCAGAAGCGGTCTCAATACCTAAAGCCTTCTTCAGCAACACTGCTGCAGGAGGAGTTTTAGTAATAAAGGTAAAGGACCGGTCTTCGTATACTGTAATTTCAACCGGAATAATTAAGCCTGCTTGAGCAGCAGTTACTTCATTATATTGTTTAACAAACCCCATGATATTAACCCCGTGCTGACCTAAAGCAGGTCCAACTGGGGGTGCTGGGGTGGCTTTACCGGCCGGAATTTGCAATTTAATAATGGCAGCTACCTTTTTGGCCATTTCCAGTCCACCTCCTTACAACCTAAAGTCTTATTCCAATTTCTGAATTTGTGCGAAATCTAGTTCGATGGGAGTTTCACGTCCAAACATGGATACCATTACTTTAACTTTACCCTTGTCAGGGTAAATTTCTTCTATCACACCAACAAAGTTTTCAAAGGGTCCATCAGTTACCCTGATGTTTTCACCAAGGTTTATATTTATTTTGGCCTTTGGTTCCTCCATCCCCATTTGCTTAATAATTGCCTTCGCTTCATCTTCATTTAGAGGAATGGGTTTGGAACCAGAGCCGACAAATCCCGTAACACCCGGTGTGTTGCGAACAACATACCAAGAGTCATCGGTCATAATCATCTCAACCAATACATAGCCCGGGAAAACTTTTTTCTTAGAGATTTTTTTCTTGCCATTTTTAATTTCTACTTCATCTTCCATTGGCACTAGAATACGAAAGATTTTATCTTCCATATTCATTGATTCTATTCGCCTCTCCAAGTTGGCCTTAACCTTGTTCTCATACCCGGAGTAAGTATGCACAACATACCACTGTTTACTCATTAACAGAAGGAACCCCTTTTCCTTTAGGGTTCCCCACCCCCTCGCTTGACATTTAGGATATTATGGCCGAAACGCCTAAGCTGAGAAGCGAATCCAGCATCCAAATTACCACAGCAACCACAGCCACAGAAGCAAGTACTACGCCAGTATAGGTTATAGCTTCCTTACGGGTGGGCCAATGTACCTTTTTTAGTTCATTCTGAACCCCGCGCAGAAATTTGCTTGCGCTGCCAGCCCGATCCGAAACGGAAGACTTTTGTGCCTTTGCCGGTTCTTTTTTAGCTACGGACTTTACAGCATCCTTGGGGACCGCACCCTTCTTATTCTCGGCCCCGCTGGCTTCCTTGATTGCCGTTGTTTCTTTGGCAGCGCTTGCCTTTTTTTGTTCCTTCTTTTGCACAGCCATTGAAAAACGCCACATCCTCATTTTTGTTTTCACCAGAAGTGCCTTGAATAAGGCCCCATATGTAATGCGGTTGATTACAACCTCCGGGGCTAAAACTTGAACTATCTGGTTTCTTTGTGAACGGTGTGTGTGTGACACCACTTGCAATATTTTTTAAGTTCAATCCGGTTAGGATCGTTCTTTTTATTCTTGTCAGTGGTGTAGTTGCGCCGTTTACATTCGGTGCAAGCCAGAGTTACGCCTACTCGCACTGTTGCCACCTCCCTAAAACGAAAAAAGACTTGGACCGATATTGTCTAGTGTTATCTAGTAATATGCGTGTCTAGTAATATACCTTAACAAATTTAACACAAAGTATTGTTGGATGTCAATAGTTATCCGCGCTAACCCATAGTAGTATTTTGCCACATTTGCTGGATTTATATACCACATTTTTCAGCCGTCAGCCCTCAACCATCAGCCTGCAGCTTTTCGTTGTGTTAACTGTTAGTATTGCATCCTTAATGGCCCTGGGCCTTGCCGGCATCTTCTTTGACCGATAGCCCAATGCAAAAGCTAACCGCTAATGGCTAAAGGCTAAAAAGGGGGAGTAGGATCAACCCACTCCCCTTAGGGAACCTTTGCATTATTCGCGGATACCCGTTACTACACCGGCGCCTACGGTACGGCCACCTTCACGGATCGCGAAGCGCAGACCTTCTTCAATGGCGATGGGGGTAATCAGGTCGACATCTACTTTAATGTTGTCACCAGGCATTACCATTTCTACGCCTTCGGGTAGTTCTACGATACCGGTAACGTCC
>NZ_CEVWQM010000042.1:0-15167 GCF_982386235.1 Desulfotomaculum sp.
AAATCTCTTCCCTTGTTTTGTTGTGCCCAAACCGGGGCCTAAATGGTAAAATTCGCCTTCGTAGATGTAATAATTTTTATGTCACAAATAAAAAAGGGCGTGTCGCCATACGTTTTCATTTAAACGTTTTGCGACACGCCCGTTTTTATGTAAAGTTTTGATTGCTTCCTTCCCATCAAGACCTTTCCCTGTATGCGTCTACTTCTGCATAAACTGTCGCTGCATGTAATATTTAATTAACCTCCTTGTCATGAAACTGTAATAATTCGTCGAAGGAAAATTTCTAAAAGCGAATGAATATATGCTATTAATTCGAATTAAGAAAGGAAGTATTAAGCATGAATTGGTATAATAATTTAAGTATCAAGACGAAGCTATTATCAGGTTTTATGTTAGTGGCAATAATAGCAGGAGCAGTTGGTTTCATTGGTATTAAGAAAATCCAGGAAATTGATGCGAGGGATACACTCCTCTATGAAAAAATGACAGTACCTATTTCACACCTTTCCAACATAGCCACAGCTTTTCAAAGGATTCGTGTAAACACAAGAGACATTATCATTGCCCAAGAAACGAAAGAAATTCAGAATTATCAAGATGAAATAACGAGGCTAAGGGAAGAGATAGATAAGGAAGGCGAAGCATTCAAGAAGCTGATTGTTTCCCAGGAAATGATGGCAGCATATGAAGAATTCATTAGAGACCGTAATAATTATAGCGTGCAATTAGGTAAATTATATGAATTAGCCAAGGAAAATAAGGATGAAGAAGCATTTACACTCCTTAATGGTGAGGCGAGGGAAGCGGCAGATGCAGAAAGGGATGCTATAAACAAACTAATACAAATGAAAGTCCAAGATGCTAAAGAAACTGCCGATAGTAACACCGTTATTGCAGACACCACTTTAAAGCAAATGACTGCGGCTATTATTGTAGGTGTGGGTCTGGCCATATTCCTTGGTATTTTTATATCAAGGGGCATTGTGAAACCAACTTCTGTACTCCAACGGGAATTATATGCGTTAGCAGAAAAAGGTGGGGACTTAACGCAGGAGATTAACATTAACAGTAAAGATGAAATCGGTGACCTTGCTAGGACCGTTAACAAATTTATAGCTAACCTAAGATCGATAATGCTTGAAGTAAATAAAAATTCTGTAAGTGTAGCGGCAACTGCTCAACAGTTAAACTCCAGTTCAGAGCAAACGACTGCCGGTGCCAATGAAACGGCTGCTACGATGAGTGAAATATCGACGACGGTAGAACAGGTCAGTGACAATATACAGGTGATTTCCTCTGCCTCAGGTGTGGCTAGTGATAATGCCAATGAGGGTAATCGGAGGGTGTTAAGACTTACAGAGCAGATGCAAAGCATTTCAAATTCTTCTCAAGGGGTATCCAATGTTATTCATGATTTAAGCACAAAATCTCAAGAAATAGGACAAATCGTGGAGTTAATCACCACAATAGCGGATCAAACTAATTTACTTGCACTGAATGCTGCCATTGAGGCTGCCAGAGCAGGAGAGCAAGGACGTGGTTTTGCAGTTGTCGCCGAGGAAGTAAGAAGACTTGCCGAGCAATCTGGTGATGCAGCGAAGCAAATAAAGGATTTAATTCATGCGATTCAATACGAATCCAGCAATGCAGTTATAACGATGGACGCAAGTACGAAGGATGTAAAGGAAGGTATGCAGGTAGTTCAAGAAGTTGGTGAATCATTTAAACAAATAATAAGTGCCGTTCAAGGACTGACGATTCAAATTCAAGATGTTGCATCTGCAACTGAACAAATGAGTGCCGGGGTGCAAAATGTAGCTGCTTCAACAGAGGAACAGACTGCTGCAATGGAGGAAGTATCCGCTTCTGCTGAATCCTTATCAACACTAGCCGTAGGATTAAATGAGTTGGTTAATAAATTTAAAATATAAGGGGACCAACGACCAAGAATAACCAATGTTTCCCGGTTGTAATAGCAATAAGCCAAACCGTCAGTTAATAACTGGCAGTTTGGCTTATTTTTATGAAAACGGTCGCATTGCTCAAATATTGGCAATGGCCTAGCAGTCACCGATTTTCTATCCTTCAATAGAATATACCAGGAAATCTTTTAAGCGTGCTCTGGGAGGTGATTATTTTGAAAGGAAACATTGACGATATTTGGGATGCCATCGAAGAGGTTGTAGAAAAAAGGCTTGAGAACCTACTGGAAGAAACCACGGATGGTGAAGAAAATGAACCGGTTAAGGATTTATTACCAGGGGAAGAAATACAACCGAATGATTTGGATGAATTGGATGAGTTAACGGAAAAGGAACCAAAACAAGAACATTCAAGTAGAGAATATTCGGATGAATTAAATTACTGGATGCGGGAATTTGAAAGTATGTTAAAGGATTATGATCCCAGTCCAAAAACAAAGGCAGAATTTAAAAAGTCCTGTAAATCAAACAAAGGTATTTCACCCCTCTTGCTTGGCTGTGGTGGAGTCTTTTTACTGGGTCTGCTAACCAGTGCTGCGGTTTTAATCAAAATAAAGAGAAGCAATCGGCAGTTATGTGCATTGCCTGTTCAGCAGGAACCTGAGGTGGCTAAAATAGTCATCGAAGAACCACCACCGGAAGTGAAAAATGTACAAAACACAGAAAAGAGGCCCTTCATAAGATTGCCAGGTCTTTTTCCCCAATATTAAACCGGAGGTTTCTTTATGTTTAAAGGACAAATCATTGCCTTGGATTACCCTGTTAATCCTGTACCACGGTATGGTTTTGGCAAAGCACCCCATCCAGAATTGACCAAAATCCTAGAACAAAACAGTTCCCTATATGAGGAAAACTTATTACAATTCTTGCAGTTTAGAGAAGATTACATTGAAATTCCCATAGGCCAAAATACAGCGCAGCCAACGCAACCAGCCTGGTTCAATGGCTGGTTACCGGGCTTGGATTCCGTGGCTATATACGGGTTTCTGGCTAGGTACCAGCCAAAACGTTATTTTGAAATAGGTTCTGGCAATTCCACTAAATTTGCCCGCAGGGCCATCGTTGATCATAATCTTACTACTAAAATAACTTCCTTTGATCCAGAGCCCAGGGCGGAAATCGATGCCATCTGTGATCAGGTTGTCCGGCAGCCGGTAGAAGAAGTTGATCTAACCCTATTCCAGGAACTGGAGGCTGGGGATATTCTTTTTGTCGATAATTCCCACCGTTCCTTTATGAATTCGGATGTTTCAGTGGTTTTCCTAGAAATATTACCCAGGCTCAAGTCCGGCGTTTTGGTTGAATTTCACGATATCCTACTGCCCTATGATTATCCACCGGAATGGGGAAATCGATTTTATAATGAACAATATCTACTGGCTTGTTACCTCTTGGCCGAGGGTAAAAAATTTGAGGTCATCTTACCGAATTACTTTATCAGCCGACACGATCATTTAAGCAAGGTACTCTCTCCACTATGGGATGATCCGAAGATGAAGGGTGCAGAAACCCACGGTTGTTCCTTTTGGCTCAGGATGAAGTAGCAGAGGAGAAATCGAATGAATAAAACTGCCTTGATTACGGGTGTTACCGGCCAGGATGGGGCGTACCTGGCTGAATTTTTATTAAAAAAGGGTTACCAGGTGCATGGAATAAAAAGAAGATCTTCGCTTTTTAATACCACCAGGGTGGATCACCTTTATCAAGATCCCCATGAGCAGGATGTTAATTTTTTCATGCATTACGGTGATCTTACCGATTCCACCAACTTAATTAGGATTATTCAGGAAGTCCAGCCCGCAGAAATTTATAACTTGGCTGCCCAGAGCCATGTCAAAGTATCCTTTGAAACGCCGGAATACACGGCCAACGCAGATGCCTTAGGTACCCTCCGGTTGCTGGAGGCCCTGCGAATTTTAAACCTTGGTGCTAAAACGAGGTTTTACCAGGCTTCCACCAGCGAACTGTACGGTAAGGTCCAGGAAATCCCCCAAAGTGAGAACACCCCCTTTTATCCCCGTAGTCCCTATGCAGCAGCCAAACTGTATTCCTACTGGATTACGGTAAATTATCGAGAAGCCTACAAACTTTATGCCTGTAATGGTATTTTATTTAATCATGAGTCCTCGATCCGGGGCGAGACCTTTGTTACCAGAAAGATCACCCGGGCAGTGGCCAGAATTAAACTGGGACTTCAGGAAAAAATCCACTTAGGAAACCTCAATGCCAAACGGGATTGGGGGCACGCCAGGGACTATGTTCAAGCCATGTGGCTGATGCTGCAGCAAGATCAACCAGACGACTATGTTATTGCCACCGGGGAGACCCATTCCGTAAGGGAGTTTGTCGAGCTGGCCTTCCAAGAAGTGGGCATCAACATAGGCTGGCAGGGTGAGGGATTGGCAGAAAAGGGCTTTGACAAAGTTTCTGGCAGAATACTGGTGGAAGTGGAACCACGTTACTTTCGCCCAACGGAAGTGGAATTGCTGTTGGGAAATCCGGCCAAGGCAAAAAGTAAATTGGGTTGGCAGCCTACCATTCATTTTAACCAATTGGTAAAAGAAATGGTGGCCTACGATTTGAAGGAAACGCAACGAGATTTGTTATGCCAAAAAGAAGGCTTCAAGGTGAATCAGTATTATGAATAAGGCTGCTAAAATCTACATTGCCGGACACCGTGGACTGGTGGGTTCCGCCATTAAAAGAAAGCTGGAGCAGCAGGGCTATCAAAACCTGTTATGCCGCACCAGCAAGGAACTCGATCTGCGCAACCAACAGGCAGTGGAGGACTTTTTTCAGGCAGAGAAACCAGCGTATATTTTTCTGGCCGCGGCCAAAGTAGGGGGTATCCAGGCTAACCATAACTATCCCGCCGATTTTATCCATGATAACCTGGTCATGCAAAGCAACGTCATTGATGCCGCCAGCCGCCATGGTGTAAAGAAACTTTTATTTCTAGGCAGTTCCTGTATCTATCCGAAATTTGCACCTCAGCCTATGCGGGAAACGGACCTCCTTACCGGGACCTTGGAACCTACCAATGAACCCTATGCCATTGCTAAAATAGCCGGCATAAAAATGTGTCAGGCCTACAACCGTCAATATGGTACGCAGTTTATCTGTGCCATGCCCACCAATTTGTATGGACCCCAGGATAATTTTGATTTAGAAAACTCCCATGTTTTACCGGCCCTTTTGCGAAGGTTTCATGAAGCAAAAAGAATAGAAAGTCCAACTGTTACGGTCTGGGGTACCGGAAAGCCAAAGCGGGAATTTTTGCATGTCGATGATTTGGCAGATGCCTGTCACTTTCTGATGCTGCACTACCAAGACAATGAAATTATCAATATTGGTACGGGTAAAGACCTAACGATAAAAGAACTCGCTCAAATGATGAAAGAGATTGTGGGTTATCAAGGTAAGCTGATCTTTGACCCCACTAAGCCGGACGGTACACCAAGAAAACTATTGGAAGTATCCAAAATTAATGAATTGGGGTGGCAGGCCCAAATATCCCTAAAGAAAGGAATAAAACAAACCTACCAATGGTATAAAGATTATTTTTAAAGAGGTATCAGGCCTATTTCTAAAGAGAGTGTCGCAAAACTACTTCTAGTAGCAAGCGACACTTTTTTATTCGCTTCACCCTTTGCTGCCTCTCCACATAGTTTAAAGAATAGGAATTGAAAGCTCAGGAGATGGAGGCGGAGTTGTGCAGACCATTATTCTTGCTGGTGGAACAGGTACCAGGTTGTGGCCCTTAAGCCGCACCCATTACCCCAAACAGTTTCTCAAATTAAAAGGAATGGCTAAATCCCTTTTTCAATTGTCCTTTGAGCGGTGTTTAAAGCTTACAAGCCCAAATAATATTTACATTGTCACAAATCATGATTATCGGTTTTTAGTTTCGGGACAGCTGGAAGAGTTGGGTTATTTACTTAATCAAGATCAAGTGCTCATCGAACCGGTGGGGAAGAACACTTTACCGGCCATCTATTATGGTGTCAAAGAGATTCAAAAACAGGGGGATGACATAGTTGTTGTGCTACCCTCCGATCACTTGATTAAAGAGGAACAGCAATTTATTAAGACGGTGAAAAAAGCTGTGGCATTGGCCGAGGAATTCATTATTACCTTTGGCATTTACCCCACCAAGCCCTATACAGGCTATGGCTATATTAAACCAAAACAACCATTGAAAATGGGGTACCAAGTTGACCGTTTTAAAGAAAAACCAGACGAAGCAACGGCAAAAACCTATGTTGAGATGGGTTGCTTTTGGAATAGCGGCATCTTTATGTTTGACACCAGGCTATTTTGTCAGGAAATAGTAAAGCATTTCCCGGCATTTGATCACACTTTTCAGGGGGAAAACATCGAAGAAATTTATGAGCAAGTTCCAGCCATATCCATCGATCACGGTTTAATGGAAAAATCCCAAAAAATAGCGGTGATTCCCTTGGATGTGCAGTGGAGTGATCTAGGCAGTTTTGATAGTTTTTATGATTATTTTCCCACTGACGAGGTTGGCAATCTTTGCTTCGAAGAGACCATGTTAATGGATTCCCATAACAATCTGCTTTATACAGAGGGTGACAAAGCAGTGGCCCTAATCGGTGTCAAGGATTTAATTATTATTGAACAACAGGATGCTTTGCTGATCTGTCAAAGGGAACATTCCCAAAGGGTGAAGGAAGTCGTCGACAGTCTCAAAGGAGAAAATAACACCAAAGCGGATTTCCACCTAACCACCTACAGACCTTGGGGCTCCTATACAATTTTAGAAGAGGGAAGGTTTTATAAAATTAAACGCATTACGGTATTGCCCGGTAAAAAGCTCAGCTATCAAATGCATCATCACCGTAGTGAGCACTGGGTAGTGGTTAAGGGCACGGCCAAGGTAACCATCGAAGGGATCGAAAATATTGTTCCCAGTGGAGAAAGCATCTTTGTCAAGACGGGTTATAGACACAGATTGGAGAATCCCGGCAAAGTGTTGTTGGAGGTTATAGAGGTTCAATTGGGAGAATATTTGGCTGAGGATGATATTGTCCGCCTGCAAGACGACTTTGGTCGGTTAAATACAAAATCGGATTAGCAGAGGTGTTCCAGGATGAGAACAGGAAAGATAAACCCCTTTAGCTTTCGAGAATATGATATTCGGGGTAAAGCAGCGGTCGACTTTCCCGACGAAGTAGTAGAATTGCTAGGGTTAAGTTTAGGAACCTATTTTCAACAAAGAAATGAGAGAGATGTCGTAGTTTGTCGTGATAACCGTGCCAGTTCGCCAAGGCTTAATGTAGCTTTAAATAAGGGTTTACTTGCCTCAGGCTGTAATGTGATTGATATCGGTGAGAACCCTACACCGATTAATTATTTTGCCCTCAAGAAGTTAGGGAAGACAGCAGGTGTGATGATCACCGGCAGCCATAACCCCCCGGAAGATAACGGCTTTAAGATCTCCTCCGGCGGCAATACCATCTATGGTGAAGAAATACAAAGGATTAAAAGGATCTTTGAGTTTGGCCAGTATGCCGAGGGCTTCAGTCAGTTGGTGAGTATGAAGATAAAAGAAGCTTACGTTCGGTTTATTACATCCCGGATTAAGCTGAAACGACCCTTGAAAATTGTAGTGGACGCGGGTAATGGCACAACCGGCTCACTGGCCCTGGAGCTTTATAAAAAACTAGGCTGCCAGGTGGTTGGTTTATATTGTGACTCAAACAACTCCTTTCCCGCCCATCATCCAGATCCCACGGTACCTGAAAATTTACATGATTTGCAACAGGTAGTTTTACGAGCAAAGGCCGACCTTGGTCTGGCCTTTGATGGGGATGGGGACCGTTTGGGTGTGGTGGATGATCAAGGCAACATCATCTGGGGAGATATTCTCCAAATACTTTTTTGGCGGGAGATTTTACCCCAAAATCCTGGGACGCCGGTGATTGTCGAGGTTAAATGCAGTCAGGCCCTGGTAGAAGAGGCCAAACGCTTGGGCGGCAAGCCTTTCTTTTATAAAACCGGGCATTCATTAATTAAGGCAAAAATGAAAGAAGTGGGAGCCTTATTTACAGGTGAAATGAGCGGTCACTTCTTCTTTGCCGACGAATACTATGGCTATGACGACGCCCTTTATGCCGGGGCAAGACTGCTCAGACTGATTAGCCAGTCTGAGCAATCCCTCAGCCAATTACTTCGTGATATCCCCTCCTATACAGCAACACCTGAAATTCGCATGGTTTGTCCAGATAATCTAAAAAAAGAATTAGTACAACGAATAAAAATGAAAATGATCAAGGAAGGCTACGAGGTAATTGATGTTGATGGGGTTAGGCTTGTTTTACCCACTGGCTGGGGACTTTTGCGATGTTCCAATACCCAACCCGTGGTGGTTATGCGGGCGGAAGCAAAGGATGATCAAGAGTTGGAGCAAATTATAAAACTTCTAAAAACTGCTTTTCACGAAACCCTAGTGGAGTTAGTCAAATAGCCCTCCATCAAAGGGAGACTTATTCAACAATGGTGCCAGGCACCGTTGTTGAATAAGTCTCGTTTTTCTAGGAAAACTTTGTCCAGGAGCTATCAATAAAGCTTAGACCTTGTTTCCAGCCAATGGCCTTTAAATTATCCAAGGGTTCCTCATAATTTGGGTTCAGTTGCAAAGCCTTCAGATAATAGGTAAAGGCCTTATTTAGATCTCCCTGTAAGGCATAACTTTCTCCAAGATAATTTAACACAAGGGCATCTTGAACCGGGGCGGCGTTTAAAGCCGTAATGGCCCCGGCATCGTTTGCTGTTAGCAGATGCCCGATGGCAGTAACAAAATGTTCACAGGCAGGGTTTTTTAGTTGATATGCCTTTTCATACCAAGCCTGACAATCCTGAACCATGCCTCGGCGTAATAAAAACAGTGCGATGATTGCCCTAGCCCGTGCTTCATTGCTGGTTGGATCACCCTTTTCCCAATCCAGCTCCGGGACTAGCTCCTGTAAATGGTAGTTATTTAAAAATTTCCGCACCTCCGGGTATAAAACAATAAATTCCTGTTTTTTAGACAAATTGCTTGTATGGCGGCGGTAAAGTACCAGGGGTAGGGGAGTATGGACTGTGGCCCAACTTCCGGTGGTATAGAAAACCATATCAGAGTCACTGCCCAAGGGCTGCGAGGTATCATATAGAAATCCCTCTAAGGCTGCTCGACGAACCATCATGCTGGGATTATTAAAGGGAGTTCCCACTTTAAGAAAAAATCTTCTCATTCTTGCGGCATCAATATTACCTGAGGCCCAGTAACCAATTGGTTGATTTTGTTCATCAATCAGGAAAAAGTCTGAATGGGCAAACCCCACAGAAGAAGAAGTAAATTGCTGCTTCAATACCTCAAATCGCATAGGCAAGGATATGTCGTCTGCATCTTGGAAGGTGACGAAATTCCCCTTTATATGTGCTAGGGCTTTATTCCTTGCTGCCGCATCACCACCATTTTCCTGCTTTAGATAATTAATGCGGGAATCCTCATAGGATAAAATTATTTCCTCAGTACGATCAGTGGAACCATCATTGACAATGATTAACTCGAAATTCTTTTCTGTTTGATTTAGTATACTTTCGATGGATTGTCTCAAAAATTTCTCCCCATTATATACAGGCATTATTACACTAATCATATTCAACCTCCTCACCAAGACCTTTCATAATTACTATTATGAAAAAATGGCGCAAAAAGTACTTGATACTCAAAGGATAGTAACTTATCGCGGATTCTTTCATATCCTGACTAGGGGAGTATTGTGTTTTGAATTTTGTTTGAAGGGAGAAGAAAATGGAGAATAATACTCTTGAAAAGAAAAAGATTGTTGGAGTCATTTTTAGTAAGGATAGGGCCATGCAGTTAGATGCCACCCTACGTTCCTTTTATTTACATTGTCAAGATCCCCAAAGCATAGACCTGAATGTTATCTGCCTTGCATCAAATGATCAGCACAAGGAACAATACCAAAAACTAAGACAGGAATACCAAGCTGTTGTATTTTTAGAGGAGACGAACTTTAAGGAACAGCTTTTAAAAATGATGAAAAATCGGGCATATATCCTATTTCTGGTGGACGATAATCTCTTTGTTAGAAAATTCTCTGTACAGCTCTTTATTGACTGTTTAGAAGACTATCCGGTGGCCTTGGGGTATTCCCTGCGCTTGGGCTGGCATTCCGTTTATTGTTATGCCTTTGATTGCTCCCAAAAAGTACCCGAGTTTCAAGAAATCAAGGATGGGGTTCTACTCTACGATTGGACAAAAGCTGAACATGATTTTGCCTATTGCCTGGAAATCTCCAGTTCCGTTTATCGCACCTCAGATTTACTGCCCTTGTTGGAATTACTCCACTTTACCAATCCCAATACCCTAGAAGCCCTTTTGTCTACCCAAAGACAGAAGGTCAGGCATAAAAATAAATTAATCTGTTCAAAGTTTTGCATCGCTTTTTGCAATCCCATTAACAAGGTACAGCAAGTCTATAATAACAGGGCAGGTAAGTTGTTTTCCTATTCAGTGGAGGAATTAAGCAATTTATTTAAAGAAGGGTACCGGGTCAATGTAGAAAAATATAAGGGTTATTTGCCCATGGCTTGTCACGAGGAGGTTGAGTACTTTTTTATCAACCAGAGACACAAGTAGAGACTGCTGCCATAGTATCTGCTAATAGGTAAAGGTAGAAGCAACAAAGACATCAAAAAGGGAATGTCGCAACTCCAACTCTAAGAGTAGGTTTGCATCATTCCCTTTTAATTTATTAGCTTTTGGCGTCAACCGTCGGCTTATAGTAAGGTTTTAAAATAAGTGATGGTTCTTTTTAACCCTTCCTCCAACTGCACCGACGGGCTCCAATTAAGTTTTTCCTTGGCCAGGGAGATATCTGGACGGCGTTGTACCGGGTCATCCTGGGGCAGGGGTTTGAAAATAATTTTAGACTGGGAACCTGTCAGCTCGATAACTTTATTTGCCAACTCCAGTATGGTGAATTCCCCGGGGTTTCCTAAATTGACTGGGCCAACAAAGTCACCGGAGGCATTCATCAGGCGAACCAGTGCTGCCACCAAATCGTCAACATAGCAGAAGGAGCGGGTTTGGAGACCGTTGCCATAGACTGTTATATTTTGCCCGGTCAGGGCCTGCATAATAAAATTACTTACTACCCGGCCATCCTGGGGATGCATTCGTGGGCCATAGGTATTAAAGATGCGAGCTACTTTAATATTTAGGCCATGCTGCCGGTGGTAATCAAAAAACAAGGCCTCGGCACAACGCTTTCCTTCATCATAACAGGATCGTAACCCATGGGGGTTAACATTGCCCCAATAATCCTCCCGTTGGGGATGCACAAAGGGATCACCGTATACTTCACTGGTAGAAGCCTGTAAAATAGTAGCCTTAACCCGTTTAGCCAGCCCCAGCATATTTATGGCTCCTATGACACTGGTTTTGGTGGTCTTAATAGGATTATATTGATAATGAAGGGGAGAGGCAGGGCAGGCCAAATTGTAGATTTGATCTACTTCACAGAGGATCGGTTCCACCACATCATGACGAATTAACTCAAAGCCGGGATGACCCATGAGATGTCTGACATTTTCCTTGCTGCCGGTAAAATAATTGTCAAGACACAGGACTTCATCACCTTGCTTGAGCAGATACTGGCAGAGATGGGAACCGATAAAACCCGCTCCGCCTGTTACCAAAATACGTTTATTTGACATAATGATTTCTCCCCACACAGAAATATTCAAAGCCCAGCCGCTGTAATTTTTCAGGATTATATTGGTTGCGTCCGTCAAAGATGATGGGCTGCCGCATGACTTTCTTCATCTGGGAAAAATCCGGCTGGCGGAATTGATGCCACTCGGTGAGCAGCAACAGTGAATCAACATTCTGCACTGCTTCCAGCATGTTGGTGGAAAACCTTATCCTATCACCATGACTGCTGAAAATTTTTTTGGCTTCACCCATTGCCTCAGGGTCAAAGGCTTTGATCATGGCACCCCGACTAACTAATTCATGAATGATGACGATGGAAGGTGCTTCGCGCATATCGTCTGTCTGCGGCTTAAAAGCCAACCCCCAGATGCCAAAGACCTTATCCGAAAGGTCTGATCCCCAACGCTTGTCGATCAGACCTAAAAGATAGCGTTTTTGGCGTTCATTTACTTGGTGGGCCATCTCCACCAAGGACATGGGCAACCCGTTACGGCGGCCACTGGCCACCAGTTCCCGAACATCCTTGGGGAAACAGGAACCACCATAGCCGATGCCGGCATAAAGAAAGGGCATACCGATACGGCTGTCGGTACCAATACCCTGGCGTACCTTGGCCACATCGCCACCCACAGCATCACAGAGCCCTGCTATTTCATTGATAAAACTAATTCGCAGGGCTAGCATGGCATTGGCTGCATATTTGGTAATTTCTGCGGAGCGAATATCCATACAGATAATTGGGTTTTGATTACGCACAAATGGTTCATACAGTTGTTTCATTAATTCCATGGTTCGAACATTATCTGAACCGATGATTACCCTGTCGGGTCGCAGAAAATCCTCAATGGCAGCCCCCTCTTTAAGAAATTCAGGGTTAGAAACCACATCAACCTCCAAGGACTCCAACCCCCGGTCTTTTAGCTCTTGACCAATAATATTTTTTACCAGATCGGCAGTACCAACTGGTACCGTTGATTTATTAACAACGATGATGTATTGTTCAATCATTTTTCCAATGGTCTGGGCCACTGCCTGAACCGCCGCAAGGTCTGCAGAGCCATCCTCCTTTGGGGGAGTACCCACCGCAATAAAACAAAACAAGGCATTTGCCAATCCTTCTGCCAGGCTGGTGGTAAAGAAAAGTCGGCCTGCCTGGCTATTGCGCAGAACCATTTCCTTTAGACCTGGCTCATAAATGGGCATTACACCGGCCTTCAGTCCCGCAATTTTTTCTTTGTCTACATCCACACACCATACCTGGTTGCCCATCTCAGCAAAACAGGTTCCGGTTACCAGACCTACATAACCGGTCCCTACAACACAAATATTCATGCCACACCTCACCCAACATATAAAACTAGAGTACTCTTTTTCATAGTATTGAGGGGGAGGGAATTTGGTTACTGGTTTGCCGTTACCGTTAGTTATTAGCCCCTATTCTGAGCTATTTTTATGATGGCTAAAGGCTAAAAGCCCTACAGTAGGTTTTTAACATCTTTGATATATTCAGGATAGCTTACGGCATCGCCAATAATGTTTAGGACATGCTTGATCCTTGCTACTTCTTGGTCTTTGCCTGATAATTTTGCCAGGAGGCCATATAAATAATAAAGGTCAGCAAACCCTGAATACTGCTTTAAGCCATTATTTAATAGGGATTGGGCTTCGGGATATAGTTTTATTTTTATAAGGCACCAGATCAACCATCTTAATAGAATGGCTTTCTCCCGGGGGTTGCCGTTTGTTTCTAGGTGTTTTTTAAAATATTTAAAGGCGGCGGGGAAATTTTCAGCGCTAAAGGCGGAGATGGCCTGGTGATAAGGGTGCTCCTCCAGCGGCAGTACCTGAAATGACAGGTAATGATAATCGACCTGACCACTGGTGGCTAATTTTCTTTGAAATACCGGGTGCCAGCGGGTTATTTTGCAGTGCTCATTGAGCTCATAAACAAAGGGGAGATAGATTAAGTCAGCGGCTGTACCCCCCAGGAACTGATCAATGGACCTTTGATCCTCTGGGGTAAAGGTTATGGGCATTAACTTTAGCCAGTCAGTTTCTTGCTGTACAGGGACGATTTGATGTTGGGCCGCTGCTTCGTAGAAAGTTTTAAGTCGGGTAATAATTTCCTGCCATTGAAATCCTGCGGCAGTTTTATAACCGTTTTGCTGTAAATGATGATATAGCTCTTGATCCTCTAAAAGGGTTATGATTTTATTTGCCAGTTCTTCTGTATCACCACAGGTAAAGAATAAGCAATTTTCCTGATCTACGGCATAGGCCAGGACACCATCATTGGCTGTGGTAATGACCGGAGTGCCGCAGGCCATTGCTTCCAAAGGAGGCAGGGGAAAGGTCTCGTATTCTGAAGCACAGATATAAATATGGGCTTGACGGTAGATATCTCCCAATACGGGTTGGGGTGGGTTTACCACTACCGTACCGAAGGGCCCAGTGGGGGGATTCTGGGTTACCCATTTAAAGTTAATCTCATAACCTTTACTTTGAACCCTTTGGCAGGCCTGCCAAATGTCAGGGATACGCTTGAATTTTGTATGTTCACTGCCCACACCTAAAAGCCATTTTTCTTTAGACATCTCTTTTTTAGGAAAGAACACCTCATTGTTTAGGGCATTATGAAAAACCAGAGCGTCCCGCTGAAAAACTTCTTTAATCTTTTTAGCCCCTGTGTGTGAGCAGGTAATGATATAGGCTGGCAATTGGTAGAGATGATAAATTAGTTTTTGTTTATCTTCCCTTACCCTCTCCCAATCCCATAAATGAAAGTCCCCCTGTTCAAAATAAACCACTGGGGCCACATTGGCCTCCACACAGGCAGCCAACTGATCCCAGTAGGTGGCCACCACCAGATCGCAATCCGAAGGGATGCCCCTGGCCAACTCAAGGCCAAAGGGAAATTGAATATAATCAGCCTTGATATCAAACCAATCCGGTTTGGTAAAGTGAGACAAAAGACTTACCCGTACCCCAACCTTTATCAGTTCATTGGCATGTTCCAGAATAACCTTTACACCGCCGCAGACACTTGCATGACCCAGCAAGTACACCACATGAAGGATTTTATCCAGTCGATCAATAGGCTGCTTTTTCTGAAGCCTTTGTTTTGCAATATAGTTTTGGCGTACCGCCCGCAATTGAAATTCCTTGGCCCTAAAGTAGTTGACTAAAGTCAAAAGTAAAACCTCCTTGGTTTTTTGGCCTTCAGCTATCGGCCGTCAGCTTTTTTGCATGTTTTGTTATGGGGTCAATTTGGCCATGAGCCATGGGCTTTTTACCTTGGTTCTTTGCACACGGCTATCTTTTATTTACTATATGTTTTGTTAGGAAAAAGTGTTTAAGGCTGAAGGCAGATGGCCGAAGGCTAAAAAAATTAGCACCTGCCCGTCAAAACACATATAATGTACAGATGGAAAAAT
>NZ_CEVWQM010000043.1:0-10642 GCF_982386235.1 Desulfotomaculum sp.
GTCTCTGGTGCTTCTGTTGGTCGCATTAGCACATTTATACAGAGGCGTCTTTCCTTTCTGTATAATATGGTCATTATATCCAGCTATTTTTGGTCAGGCAACTCCGTCAGCTTTTGGACGGGTTAGGTTGGCTTTAACAATTCTGGACCACGTCCGCGGGGGAAAAAGCAAAGGATGTTGAAGACAAATTTATAGAGAATTTTATTAAAAATGTGAGTAAACAAAAATTATTTGACCCAGAACATCCTTTTCCCTTTGCCAATCTAGAGTTCCCAAAAGGGACTCGCAAAAGACATGGCTTGCAAAGCCAGGTAAAAAGGTAATAACACATTTGCTTTAAAGGCACCTCTATTAAGGTGCCTTTTTACTGCTTATATAAAGACTCACTTGCCCAGGAATATAATATAAATTAAGTGGTTTATAATAAAAACATGTTGACCATAGAACACATGATGGTTTATAATAATAACCAGAAGGTTAGTATTATAAATAAAGGGGGCGCATTTTATGGCAAGCAAGGTAATCCAGATTTGTTTTAGTGAAACAGAGTATGCTCATTTAGAAGCTAAAGCTGATGCCGAAGGAATGACAATCGCACTTTATATCAAGAACAAAGTATTGGAGGATACTGAATTCAAAAAATGGTTTCGTGAACTACTTGAACGGGTTTCACGAATTAAGCCAGGAACCCCATTTAATATTAAAATGGTGCTGTCAACCGATTGGGCAAACATTGATCGTGGGGTCCGTCTTGCAATGGGGCGCGCATTTTATAATTATGTATTAGCTGGCAAAGTTGAAGGAGTTAGCCCAACTCAGAAGGATAGCGCCAATGTTCAATGGTATGTTGTAGGAGGTGGACAATAATGTTGTATTCAGTTGAGACAGGAAAATATGTAAAGAAACTGCCACATAAAAGGGAATTTGATAGTTGGATGAAGAACATCTCTACGTCAGATTATCAGAAAATCATTGATGCTCTAGATCAGAAAATTGATGTAACCGATATTAATACCTCAAGCTGGATGCCGGGAAACGATTGGACAGGGACTGTATATGAACCGCTATATCTTGCTTGTGGAAACAACAAAGAAGCATCCGGATTATTCTTCGGATTAGTTTTATTTAATCACTTAATGGAGAGAAAAGATGCCGTCTGGGGATTTGGCAGATATGAGAAGGATGGAATCCCAATTAAAGGAATGACCTACTTTAGATTAAAGAATAATCCATAAGGGTGGCGACTGTATGGCCAATACGGATTTACTGAATTCCTTAGTTACTTTTTGCCAAAAATATCAGCTTCAACTGTTAACTCTTTCAACTGAGACTTTTGCATATTAATTAGCCTAGAAAAATCCAAACTTTTAGAGGGCAGAAAAAGGACTTCACCCCCCTTTTTGCCGAATTAATAAGTGACAAAACAAACAATCCGAAGGAGGAGAAGTCACTTATGAATATTCGGCAAGGATACGTATTTTCCTTTGAGGATGCAATAAATTTGCAGCCCCGGTCAAGATTAGAGATAATTCTAGCCACCCTCGATTTTGATGACGTTATTACTGTTCTTTCTAAGAATAATGAAAAACATCGAGGGCCTACTGGTTACTTGGTTGAGCACAAACTTAAAGCATTAATTGCGATGCGAGTTTACAATATGGCTACATTTACTGAGTTAGTGGAGCGTCTTACCCATGACCCAGTGCTTAGATACAACTGCGGCTTTGATGTTTTTGGTAAAGTGCCTAGTATTGCTACCTTTAGTCGTTTCTATGAACAGTTAAGTCAATCAGAAGTACTTAGTGAACTGTTCAATGAACAGGTGAAAACAGCAGAATCCATGGGGCTTCTTGATACCAGCTCCATTGCCATAGATGCTTCCAAAGTAGATGCCAATGAGAAGTCAGTTCCACGTAAAAATATTAATGACGATGGCCAATCCGCTAACTGGGGCAGTAAGCTAGATACCAATGGTAATCAGATAACCTGGTTTGGCTACAAGTTGCATATAGCTACTGACGTTAAATCTGAATTACCAGTAGCATTGAGCATAACCCCAGCTAGTATCCACGATGGTATAGTGGCCGAAAGCATCCTTGAAGAATGCAATAGTAACTTGAACAGTAAACCCCAGTATTATCTCATGGATGCCGGTTATGATCAAAAGTCAATATATGAACTAATCCGCAAGAACTACAAAGCACAGGCAATAATACCACTAAACCACCGGGGGGCAAAGGAACCTCCAGAAGGTCTGGATTGGGATGCAACTCCCATATGTTCAGCAGGATACCGCATGACTTATTGGGGCGGTAGCAATGGGGTTAACAAATTCCGATGCCCTCATGTTATGGGCAAATGTGACTGTCCTTTTGGTTCCTCCTGGTGCTCAGCCAGCAATTATGGAATGGTTGTTAAAACCAGAGCCAGACAAGATTCCAGATTGTTCACAGTGCCTCATCGAGGAACTTCAAACTGGAAACTGCTATACAACAAGAGAACCGGTGTAGAGCGGTGTTTTGGGCGATTAAAGGAGCATCTGGGACTTGAAACTGGACTCAATGTGCGAGGCATTAAAAAGGTCAAAACTCATGCCTACCTGAGTGTTATTACCATGATTGCATCAGTTGTCGCCATAAACAAAGACAAATCTTCTGCAGATATAGCTGCCTAAAGCAAGCAGGAATTAAGGTTTTTGAAAGAAAGGGGGTTAACCTGCTCATTTTTAGATAAATCCAGTAACCTTGTTGATGTTAAAGGCAGTATTAACCAAAATTTAACTGGTTAGTATGCTCTGCTACTATATTGTAGTTTCAAAGAACCCGATTTTTGCTATTATGCAAAAGTCTCAGTTATCAGTTTCTTCATAGGTTGTTTCAGTAAAACCATCCTCGCTGAGTTGATATATGAGAGAATCTGGGTACGCCATAATGATAGGGGAATGGGTAGCAATAATAAACTGAGAATTGGCTTTAACAAGTTCATGAATTCGCGAAAGTAAAGCCATTTGGCGAAGCGGAGATAGAGCTGCTTCCGGTTCATCCAGAATGTAGAGACCCTGACCGGAAAAACGATTCATAAAGGCTGCAAAAAAAGATTCTCCGTGTGATTGCTCATGGAGTGAACGCCCACCATAGGAATTTATAATTTCCAACTCGTCTATATAGGTGGCTACGTTATAGAAACTTTCCGCTCTAAGGAAAAATCCATCTAGTGGCCGTTGAGCCTCTCTTACTAATCTTATATATTTCCATAAGTCTGAATGAGAAGCATGACTTGAAAAGCGAAAGTTATTGGTGCCGCCTTCAGGGTTGAACCCCCAGCAAATGGCTATGGCTTCTAATAAAGTCGACTTTCCGGTACCGTTTTCACCGACGAAAAAGGTGACATTAGGGTGAAGAGGGAGAATGTCTAAGGTTTTTACTGCTGGTAGACAAAACGGGTAATCGGAAAAAGAATCGATCCGATCACGTATCAATTCTACATATCTGACGTAGGAAGTGTTTCTCATAATGATCTCCTGTGCCAAAGTATTACAGACTCGTGTAAGACCAGGGGCCCCATATCTAGAGTACTATCATTATCCGTATAAAGATAGATAATCAATTATTGAAGACTAAAATTTGCGGTTGTAGTAATAATAGCTGCCAACATATAATCCCAGTAATGCGCACAGGCACAATCCCAATAGGTTGTAAGGATTTACCTGGACTTGCGGGCCCCAGATGGAGCCGATCAATACAATTACTGCTATGGAAATTACAAAAATTCTAACAGATACGTAGGCAGCCATACCGGCTAAGGACCAAGCGCGTTCATCATAAGGGTTCATACCTTTTTTCTGCATATCACTGATGCGGCGCTGCCTTATTTCCAAGGAACCTGCTGCTACTACCACACCAACCAGCAAGCCAGTGCCGAAGGAACTATTGCCGCTGACGATCTGCCAGATGGCAATTCCCGCAACTAACACCAATGATAGCCATTTTATACACTGGGTGTTTTTGCTATTCATCTTCAACCTTCCTTTCATCGAGACGAAAAAGATCTTCAATACTCATGCTGAACACTTTCGCCAAACTATAAGCCAGAGAAATTGAGGGGTTGTATTTCCCCTTCTCTAAAGAAATGATGGTCTGCCTGGAAACACCCACCTGGGCAGCCAGTTCTTCCTGAGTTAACCCTGTTCTTTCCCGCATTTCGCGTAGGCGATTCGGCATTATTTCACCGCCTTATTTCCATTATTGTAAAGCTAGCTTTACACTAGAATAATCCGAAATCCCAACAATGTCAAGCAAACTTTACATGAATAATGAACCTCTTAAATGTTATAATTAACTAAGTACACAAGGTGTGGATGTGAATCAATAGTTTTGGAAATGTTATTTATGTGGCTTGGACTATTGATAATGAAAAAACGACCTATTTGTGAATCAATTGGTCTTTTAATGATGCTCGTATGCATCGATAGGTTTATTGTGTTACTGCCACCCCATAATGTCCAGCGATAGACGGTGTTAAATGTCCAAAAGTTGACGGACATAGTGACCGAGAATATTAGCCCCATAGGGGGCAGGGAGAACTAACTCAATTCTCCCTGAACAACAAACTTCACCATGTGATCATCAATAATATTTCGATTGTTTTGTGCCCCATATATCAGACAATGGGTACAAACCTTGTTGACCATTCTGGCAGCTCCACTCGAAAACTTAAATATCTCATCTATAGCATTATCTGAAAAAATATCATGGTCGGCACCGGCATAAGCCAGGTGCGTTTTAATGTATTGGCCTACTTCTGCTCGGTCCAGATAAGGCAACTTGCACTGCAAGTCAATGCGCTGCCTGATTGCTGCGTAAGATTGCAGTTTAAGCCGTTCCCAGAGTTCGTTTTGTCCTACCAGTATTAAAGCCATCGGACTCTGTGCATCCATTTTGAAATTTAGTAAGAAACGAACTTCTTCCAGCATCTCTTTGTCTAAAAGATGGGCTTCATCTACGATAACCACGGGTTGTAGATGATGGATGCCTTGCATAAGTTCAATCTCTTTATGCAATTGGCGTTTGGCATCGCCCCGATAGAACTTGGCCTCACAACCTAATTGTTCAAGGAGACCTTTGTAAAAATGCCGGGGGGTCAATTTGGAATCAGCCAGGTACATCACCATAAACCGGGATGTATCTAAAGTTTCTTTAAGCTTACGTATGGTGGTAGTCTTGCCGGTTCCACAGTCCCCGGTTAACACTGCAAACATCTGGCGCTGAGCGGTATATTCTAAACGTCCCAGGGTTTCTTCCAGCATATGCGATTGATACAACTGATCCGTAGGTATATCCCGGGAAAATGGTGTCCTTTCCAGACCATAAAAACTCTCAAACATGACTTACCCCTCCTTCCTTACTTTGCGGTAGGAGATGGCAGGGATTTGGGTTTCTTTACGCTCCTGGTTTTTCCTGGCGGCTGCAGTTAGCAGCCTTGAAGAATTAGCTGGAGCCTTCTGTAAATGCTCGGGTAGTTTAGGCCTGGGAGCACTCCGCTCTCCAATAACCAGTTCTTTAGCTTTAAAAGGCTTATGGCCTTCGTATTCAATAGTCAGTTCGCTGATATCGGCTGGATCATAGATGACATCTACCTTGCAGCCAATAAAGGTTAGTCCTACTTCATATTTTTTCCCCGCAAAACTGATGCAACCTGCCTTGTCTACTTTCCTTTCTTCGCAATGGAGGAAAGCACTGGCTATTGTTTCGGGGTCTAGAAATTTTAATGCTTTCCTGTCACTGCGATAAGCAGTCTGAGGACTAATGTTTCCTTCTAACCCGGAATGGTGCTTGTTCTGATAACACTCCTCCAACCAGACTTCAAACAGCTGGTTTAATTTATCCAGGGTTTGAGGTTTCTCCAGAACCGCTTCAGCCAGGAAGGAATCCACTACCCGGTTGAATCGTTCTGATTTCCCAGTAGCTTCAGGGGAATAGGGCTTGGCAAAGAGTAAACGAATCCCCATTTTAGCACAAGCTCTTTTCATCCATTTGGTTCGATACTGACTACCGTTATCGAAATATACTTTTTCTGGTACCCCGTATTTTAAAATGGCCTGGCGGAAAGTATCTTCAACGATTACCTGATCTAAAGTGGGATAGAATTGACCGTGCAAAATATATCTGGTCGCGTCATCCACGAAGGTCACAAGATAAACCTGCTTCTTTTTCCCGTCTTTGCCTATGGGTAGGTATGGGCCATATTTTATGTCCGAATGCCAAAGTTGGTTACGGTATTTCTTTTGGTAGCGCCGGGCAGCTGTACCGGTATCGGCATACATACGCATGTGCCGGGCGCTGTAACCTCGTTCGGCCAGTTTCTCCTGTAGGGTACTGCGCTTGATTTGTCCTGGCTCTACCAATCCTTCCCATTCCAGGATTTGAATAATCTGTGCAATGCTACGGGTCGGTACCTGCCTGCGCAACAGGATTGCCTGTTCCAGGATGTTAACCGGTATTGCCTCATCACTTCGTCGCTCTCCCTTACCTTTGGGTTTGAGTCCGCTAAAACCATCCTTCCGGTACTGGGCCAGGTATCTGCGCAGGGTGCGTTCGGATATGCCGGTCTGCTCGCATATCCTGGCTTTAATCTGCCTGGCTTGAGCACTATCCAGGCCTTCTGCCAGGAGCGGGGACAGGATTTGCACTCGCTGCTCGGCAATTTCGTCTGCTTTCTTTTGGTCTCTCATGCTGATTACCTCCTTTTTCAGGTTTCAGCATGAGTGTAAAGCTATACTGTTATGGACAAAAGGCTAAACGGGTATGTATCCATAAATTTAAGTTGGCTATGGGACGGACAACTCTGGCTAGCCATCCCGGAGCATCCCCTACATAATGCCAAATCCTTTGGAGCTTGGACTCAGGAAGAGCGGATTTATCTTCAACAGATTCACTGCCATAGCGGATTGTAATTGATTCCAGGCAACCTTGAAAGTAATCGACTTTCTCATTAAACCATTTTCTCCATCGGTTCAGGGTAGATTCATCAGAGATAACACTAAGCTCTGAATCGTTGCTAACCACTGCCTCAATACTTTCACTAACATGGAGTTTATATGGCACAAGCATATCTGGTAGTTCGTGGTGAATACGGTTACATTCAATGCATCTTAACCTACGAATGATTAAATTTACCTTTTCTCCCGAGGCAGTGATACACTTTCTCTGGCGGCTGCCTATTACTTTTAATTGTCCACTACAACACGGGCAGGGAAGTTGCTCCAAGCTCCTAACAAAAAACTCCCTTATCGGGGTTTAAATCTAATTCATAATTTGATACAATTACCATACCTTTGGGAGACGCTTCTGGTGCTTTTGTTGCTGCATTAGCACATTTAACAGAGGCGTCTTTTCCTTTCCCTAAGATATGGTCATTATATCCAGCAATTCTCGGTCAGGCAATACCGTCAGCTTTTGGACGGTTTAGGTTGGCTGTAACATTATTGGGCAACAATTGGGCAAATTATTTATAAAGGTAAATCATAGTGCAGTTTGGTTTATTCCATCATAATCTGGATAGATGGTGGCTAGGGTGGAAAAACCTATCATTAATATAAAACTTATGGTTCAAACCGTTTGAGGCATTAAACATACTATTTACAATTTAATAGTGATACAGTTATTGATCACCTGAACCGAAAATGTTTTAATTTGGCTGCTACCGCAACCACTTGGGTACCCCATATTTCATTTCGTATCTCATCTAATATCCCTATTCTCAGGCTTTTTAGCAAGGTGATGGGCAAGTAAACCATTGAATGGCATGATTGTTGCATTGCATATTTATTATCAGTATATTCTTTATATTTGACTTGACTAACGATCAATGAGAATTTGCTACTCAAAGAGTCACACTAGTTATTTATTAATAGAAGAAAGGGAGATGACAGTAATGGATTTCAAACTGAGTGAAGAACATGAGATGATTAGGCAGTCTGTACGAGATTTTGCTGAGGGAGTACTGGCTCCTAAAGTGGCCGAACGCGACGAGCAAGAGTATTTTGACCCAGAGGTTTTTGCTCAGATGGCTGAACTAGGTTTAACAGGCATTCCTTTTGAACCCGAATATGGGGGGGCTGGTTTTGACTACATCGCTTACGCTATTGCGGTAGAAGAACTGGGAAGAGTTGACCCCTCTGCTGCTGATACTCTCTCAGCCCATGTCAGCCTGGGAGTATGGCCGATTTGGAACTGGGGCACGGAAGAACAGAAGCAAAAGTATTTGATTGACTTAGTTGAAGGTAAAAAACAAGGCGCTTTTGGCTTAACTGAATCTAATGCTGGCAGCGACGCTCTGGGCATGACAACTAAAGCTGAATTGGATGGCGATGAATGGGTATTGAACGGTCGCAAGATATTTATTACTAATGCTGAAGCAGCCGATACTTACGTGGTATTTGCTCGTACTGGTTCGAAAGAATTGAAGAGTAAAGCCTTCAGTACCTTTATTGTTGAAAAAGGTACACCTGGCTTTAGCTTTGGTAAATTTGAGCGCAAGATGGGATTAAGAGGTACCCAAAACTGTGATTTGGTTTTTGAAAACTGTCGCATTCCTAAGGACAACCTGTTAGGCAAAGAAGGCGATGGATTTAAGATGGCGATGCAGACCCTTGATGGTGGTCGTATTGGTATCGCTGCTCAGTCAGTTGGTATTGCCCAGGGGGCCTATGAATATGCTCGCGACTATGCTAAACAGAGGGTTCAGTTTGGTAAGCCCATATCTTCTTTGCAGGCGATTCAATTCAAACTGGCCGATATGGCTCTGGAAATCCAGGCTTCCCGTCTGTTAACATACCTTGCTGCCTGGAAGAAAAGTAATGATATGCCTTTCTCGCTTGATGCTGCCATGGCCAAGCTAAAGGCTTCGGAAACCGCTAATTGGGCTGCTAATCAGGCGGTTCAGATTTTAGGCGGCTACGGTTACACTCGCGAATATCCGGTGGAAAGAATGATGCGTGACGCGAAAATTACAGAAATCTATGAGGGAACTAGCGAAATTCAGAGAGTGGTTATTGCGAATAACATTCTTAGGTAAAACCTTGTTAATAAAGGCATAACATGCTGTCTATTCCCTGAAGAAGCCCACAGATTTCATATAGTCTGTGGGCTTCTTCTATAATAATGCAAAGTTTCTTATTCTAACGATCAAAGCTTTATGATAAGTTAGTGTTAGACTAGGAGGGATGAATATGCATCCATGTGAAAACTGCCAATGGCGTAAAAAATCTCAAGCGAATCCCGGTACATTTAGTGCCAGATTATGGTTATGGCACACTAAATGGTGTCCGGGATGGAAAGCTTATCAAAAATCACTGGCCGACAAGTGAACAACTCAACCTATTGGGCGCCTCCGTTATAGGCCATGCAATTCTTACCTTGGTGTTTGGCTTCATATAATCCTTGGTCAGCACGGCTGATCAAGTCGTCCGCAGTTTGGCCGTCTACCGGATATACCGCTATACCTAGTGAAAGTGTACAGGAGAGATCTTTGGCAGCTCTTTCTAATAATCTTTTGCCTACATAATAGGCATCCTTGAGACTGGTATTTGGCAGAAGTATTATAAACTCATCACCGCCATACCGTCCCACCCGGTCACGATTGCGAATGCTGGATAAGGCTATACCTGCTACCTGACTAAGAATCCTGTCCCCAGCCAGATGGCCCTGCTGATCATTTATGGACTTAAAGTCATCAATATCAAATAATATAAGCGTGAAGCTAGAATTACGGCACTGATCTATGGACAGTTTTATTTCCTCGACTATCGCTTTCTTGTTAAGAAGGCCGGTCAAAGGGTCAGTCCGGATACTTTCTGCCAGGTGACGATTGACTCTTTCGATTTCCAGAGTCCTCATCATCACTTCCTGGCGAACGGTTCGATCCCATTGACTGCTACCAACATCAGCCTTTTGAATAATATGTGTTAATTCTTGTTGCAACTTCTTCAGGATAAATGTAAAAAACAGCCCAAAAGCCAATGAAATTGCCACAGAGTATAATAAAGGCTGATTCGTCATCAAGGCGACTTGAGTACTTATAAATGCTAATAAGGAACCTATCAGCCAATAAGAAGTGTTATTCTTCCACATATGTATGACTGATCCAACTGACACCAGTAAGGTCGCTAAGACAAAGAAATGATCCCATCTAAGCACCCAGCTACTTAATTGAGGAGTCTGCATTAACCACAGGATCAATGACGCCAAAATAATTTGCATTACAATAAAAGTGAAGTAACTGAAATTATGAAATCTCCAGATAAAGGCCAGCATAAGTGGGGGCAGACAGGCTACCGTTAAATGAACCAAGGCTAATTCATAATCGGCAGGAACTAAGAAGTAGGCGATACTCATAATTAAGGGAAAGAAGAAGGCGACAGCAATGTTGCGTAGGATGTCTTCTTTCTCATTAAAGGCAAAAGAAAAGCTGATAATTAGCAATGACAGTCCGAACACCAGCAACAATGTAATTTTATCGATGAAGATGTAATCAAATACTATCACTAAATCCTCCCGATAACGTAAGTATTACTACATTTTGCTCTAATTGGTTAATCGTGGACATGAAACTTTGCTTGGTTATGAAAAATCTGCGTTTGGTG
>NZ_CEVWQM010000044.1:0-9587 GCF_982386235.1 Desulfotomaculum sp.
GCTACCTACAGGCGGAGTCCGCCGAGCAAAGACCTCCGAACAAGGGAAACTCTGGCCAGACCACCGGGATCGGCACGCAGAGACCGAAAGCAACGTCGCTTGGGCTGGACAGAGTACGAGAAGCAGCGAAACGGGACCCAGCACTCAAATTCAACAACCTGATGCATCATATCACCACCGACCAACTCCACAAGGCCTACTTACAACTAAATCCCAAAGCGGCAGCCGGAGTTGACACAGTCACATGGGAACAATACGGCAAAGGCATCCGAAAACGACTACAAACACTACACGAACAAATCCAGAGCGGCCAATACCGGGCACGCCCAAGTAAAAGAATCTATATCCCTAAACCAGATGGTCGTAGACGCCCAATTGGTATTGCTGCCCTAGAAGACAAGATCGTGCAGCAAGCATTAGTACAAGTCCTATCAGCAATCTACGAAGTAGATTTCAAAGGCTTCAGCTACGGCTTTCGCCCCGGCCGAAGCCCACACAACGCCCTCGATGCCGTCTATGTTGCCATAACGCAGCGAAAAGTGAATTGGGTGCTCGATGCGGATATCCGCAGCTTCTTCGACACACTCGACCATGAGTGGCTGATGAAATTCGTGGAACACCGCATCACTGATCCAAGGATATTGCGGCTGTTACGAAAGTTCTTACGCGCCGGAGTATCCGAAGATGGGAAGTGGTCAAAGACCGTGGTGGGGACACCACAAGGTGCAGTAATATCACCTCTACTGGCAAATATCTATCTGCACTACGTCCTAGACCTATGGGTAGACTGGTGGAGAAACCACTGTGCACGCGGCGAAGTCTATATAGTACGCTATGCAGATGACTTTGTGTTGGGATTCCAATACCTTGAAGATGCAAAGCAATTGCATAAAGACCTGAGCAAACGGCTGTTCAAATTCAAGTTAGAATTACACCAAGACAAAACTCGTCTGATAGAGTTTGGGCGCTTTGCAGCGTCTAATCGAAAAAGGCGGGGAGAGGAAAAGCCAGAGACATTTGACTTCCTTGGCTTCACGCATATTTGCTCCTCGAGACGCAAAGATGGCAAATTTACAGTGCGCCGAAAAACCATAGGTAAACGTGCTCGAGCAAAGCTTAAAGCAATCCGGATAGCCCTTAAGGAGAACCGGCATTGGCTAATACCGGAAACGGGAAAATGGCTAAGAGCGGTGTTCATGGGGCACATGAACTACTATGGCGTCCCCGGTAACCGCAAAGCCATCGACGCTTTTCGAACCGGACTAGCCAAAGCTTGGCTACATGCTCTACGGCGCCGAAGCCAGAAAGGAAGGAACCTGACCTGGAATAAGTTCCAGCACTGGTTTTCCATGCGGATACCAACCGCCCGAGTAGTCCACCCATACCCGAATCAACGCCTCTGCGTCTGACCTAAGTTAAGAGCCCAGTGCGGTAATCCCGCACGCTGGGATCTGTACGGGGGGTGCCAGGTAACTGGTATCCCTACCGTGACTGTTGTGTTGTAAGTCGACCTTCTAAGCCGTTGCAGTAAAGAGACCAACAAGCCCCGTGGGAAAGCAAGCAATTAAGCGCTCTCTCACGGGGCGGGTTTTACTCTCGCAACCCTTGAAGCAATTAAGCCGGGGATGGTAGAAATAAGAAATATTTATACAAATGATGGTATAATGAAAGGTGAGAAAATAGTTTGGGGATGGGTTTCCTTTTCAAACTTACACTGACAAGTGGAATAGGATCCCGTTCTCAAATGTTTTATGGTAGGCTTTGTAAATAAAACGGGGTGAAAACAGATAAGGGGTGGCTTATTTTTGATGATGCCTTGTGAACCGTCTGTTATTGTAAATAAGGTTAGATGGTTGCTTGCAATTACCATAAACCAGAGAGGAGGGGGAAAATGTCACACTTATTACCGGATTACAGCTTTCTAAACACCCAAATTCCAAAAATTAAAATGCCAGATTTGCCAACACATTATATGTGGTCTAGTACCCAGTTTGAGATAATAAAGCGACATATACAGCAATATGAAAAATCATTAGACTCAGAACATGAGGTTGGGGTAATGCTTACAAATTTTGGGCAATCAGTTTTAATGCAGGTAACAGAAGTATCGTATGAAGAGTCAGTTGTGTTGATATTTCGGGGTTACGTAAATGGGAAAATGTCAACATTAATCCAACATATTAACCAGCTCAATTTCCTGTTAACTTCAATGGAAAAAGAACCGGAAAAACCGAAAAGAAGAATAGGATTTATTAGCCCTAGTGAAAAATGATGCCTGTTCTTCATCCCAGTATGACAAGAGAAATAGTCCATTGTCCGAAAACGTAAACGGTGACAGTCACCTGGGAAAGTATGGTTATTGATGTTGGAGAATTAGCCAAATAAAAAGAACAAGGGTTGAAAATCATGATAGAAGCAATTGTTGGAAAGGAACTGCAGCGGCACTTTAAATTTGCTGCCAACATGACCAGTTCAGAAGGAAGTATTGAATTTGAATTAAGCGGCAATCTCACCTTTGCGGTGGCGACAGAAGATTAAATAGGTGATGTTGACTGGCATAAGAGGATACAATAGAAGGCAACGGTTGTGTTGTAAGTTGACTGTCTGGGGCTGTCACCAACCACAACACAGCCCCGTGGGAAAGCAAGCAATTAAGCGCTCTCTCACGGGGCTTTTCTTTTTACCCCCAGCAACCCTTGGGAGCAATCAAGCTCTTAAGGGGCTGGGGATGACCGAAACAAAGTTTATACAAATGATGGTATAATGAAAGAAATAATATCAGAATCATTGTTGGAAAAAGGAAGGAGGTGACTAAAATGGCTATAGTCTATACTAAGAAAGAAATTGTCGGCATGGTTGATGAATATTTGCAACCTGTCAAGGTTAATAAACTGCATTGCAAAGGGTTCGTAAACTATCGGGGAATTACTTCTGACACCAAGGAAAAGTATACAGAAGTTATAGCGGCATACCTGTTGGAACATCTAGGGGAATTGAAGTACATTAACCTAGAGGGGCGGACCGGTTCTTATAGTGTATTCCGTGATGGGACTACACCTCTGGCTGCTGATGGACGCAAGTGGGAGCAAGAAGAACAACGTATTGCAATGAGACTATTTAATAAAAAGGGTCTGCCACCTTTCAGTGAGGTTTTCCACTACCAGACTCCCCTAAAAGACGGCAGGGGTATTGCTATTGATCTTTTGGCCCGGGATGAGAAGTATGTTTATATCCTGGAACTAAAGCGGCCCAGTAGCAAAGAAACACTTTTGCGCTGTATTTTGGAGATATATACATACTATCGAATGGTGAATTACGGGAAATTACTGGCTGATTTTGAAATTGAAAATAACCCTACTTTGCGTAAAGGTGTACTTGTGTTTAAAAACAGCCGAGCGCATAAGGATTTTTCCGACCCCAATGTGCGTCGACTGATGCAGGAACTTGAAGTGGATTTCTTTATGCTTGATAAAAGCAGGGAGGAAATTGTGGAAAAATATTATTCTAACGAAGCAGGAGGACAGGTGAATGGCTGAAATAATTGCCACAAGGGGTGACAACACATTCATTCTTCAGACATAGCAAACTAAAGGTTATGTTGTGAACTTAGATGAGGGTATAGTGAGTGAAGAAATGGAGATAAACGCTTTTTTGAAATTTGGTTATTGGGAACCTTATGGTGGGCCTATTAAGGCAGAAGAGCTTCTCAAAGTCATAAACAAGAAAAAGCATAACCTGGGCCGTAGGAATTTGTTTTGACAAAGCAATATACAACAGTACTTAGATGAAAGGCTTTTATAGATGAAGGTAATTATATATAGAGGGACCAAGGAAATAGGGGGAACATTCCTGGAACTTCAATCTAGAGCCAATAGGATGTTGATCGATGCCGGTTACCCGCTGTTCCTCAACAACAAACCCATTGACGATTCCGTGGCATCGCTAGGCCCAAAAGCTCTGCTTGAACTTGGTGTGTTGCCCGATATTAAGGGTTTATATATTTGGGATAGCCCAGGGTTTGATGGGGTTGTTATTTCTCATGCCCATATTGATCATTATGGGTTACTTAAGTTTGTTAACCCGTCAATCCCCATTTACCTTTCGGCGGGCACCTTAAAACTCATAGAGATTTCCAAGCTCTTTCATTTGATAGACAAGATTATTCTCGAGAATTATGATTTCAAGATGTTTAGAATGTATGAACCGTTTTCTATTGGGACCTTCAGAATTATGCCATATCTGATGGACCATTCGGCCTTTGATGCGGCGGCATTTGAGATATCGAGCTTTGGGAAAACTATTCTTTATACGGGGGATTTTCGTGGGCACGGGCGAAAAGGTATCTGTTTGGATAGATTCATCAATGGTGCCACGAAAGGTGCCGATATACTTTTAACAGAAGGAACGCTGTTGGGGCGGCAGGATGAAGAAGTGTTAACAGAGCAGGAACTTGAGGAACAGATCGTCAAAAAGGCTAAGGGGTTTGCAGGCCCAGTTTTATTTCAATCATCAAGTCAAAACATAGACCGCCTTGTCAGTTTTTATAGGGTGGCTTTACGGCTGGGCAGGGTTTTTGTTGTTGATATATACACTGCCAATGTTCTTTATGAGCTTCGCCAGCTTGGGAACAAGCTTCCCTACCCCTCAACGGCGTACAAAAATATAAGAGTGTTTTATCCTTATCGATTAACCCAAAAGATATTTAACGAAATCGGGGAAAAATATGCGAAGCGGTTTTCGGCATTTCATATCTCCAAAAACAAACTAAAGGAGCAAGAAGAAAATATCATTATGGCTGTGCGGCCTTCAATGAAAAGGGATATAGAAATAACGGGGTTAAAAAACGGATTATTTCTGTACTCTATGTGGAGCGGGTATCGTAACAGTGATTATCAGAAAAGGTTTGAGAGTTACTTAATTCAGGCTGGCTTTGTTATGCACCAACTGCACACAAGTGGACATGCGTCTATTGCGGATATAATAAAATTGATCACAAAACTTGACCCTAAAAAGGTAGTACCTATTCACACAATGGTCCCTGATGCCTTTGCCGCAATTGCAGATCAAGTTGTCCTTATTGAAGATGGCAAGATGTTTAATGTTTAGATAGCTAAGAATCACTACACGCCCCGTGGGAAAGCAGCTATTAAGCTTTCTCACGGGGCGTTTTGTTTATGTATGGCCTCTGGTCGTTGACAAGGTAGCTACTCCATGTTATTGTATAGCCGGTACCCAACATAACTGATTACCAACAACATATGACAGTGAGGAGGCGATATTCTGCAAAACCTAAGTGAAATGCTAAAGGGTGTGCTTGATGGGATAGTGCTGGCAATCATCAGTCAAGGTGAAACATACGGGTATGAAATAGCTAAGAAACTTTATGCAATGGGTTTTGAAGACCTTGCCCAGGCGACTGTGTATGCATTGTTGTTGCGGCTGGAAAAAAATAATTTGGTATTTGTATCGAAAAAACCTTCAAAAAAAGGTCCACCAAGAAAGTTTTACACCCTTAATGGGCGGGGGTTTGAAGAATTAACCTCCTTTTGGGCCAGGTGGGATTTCCTAAGTGAACGTATTCAAATATTAAGAAACAACGGGGGTGAGGATAGTGAACTTTAATCAAGAAACCAGGAAAAAATTGAACAATTTGCTAAGGAACAATCACAGTACTACCTGCAAGAAGCCGAAATGACCTACATGGAGAAGCTCCGTCAAGAAATTGGCAGGGGTAAAAAGAAGGTTAGGTCAGCCCTGGGGAAGTTGAAAAGCCGCTCTGAGGCATCACTTGAAGCATAGGGGGAGATCTCGGGAGTAAGCCGAGATTGGATAGAGAAGAGATTAGCAGTAAGATTGATGAAAACGAGTTAAAGGGTTGTAGTAAATGTTAGGAAGCGGGCCCTGACTGCCCAAGAGCAGTCAGGGCCTTTTTCTTATGTTGTTGTACAGTACTTTCTGCGCGTCGAACTTGTAGGTGCTACAAAGTAAGGGAGCTTTTCTTTCCTAGAAAAAAATTCCTTGAGCTTGCAGGAATACTTATGCATTGCGGTGAATAACAATGCACAGCAACAAACAAAGGAGGTGGGAGCGGCAAAAGGGCGAGGATGATGCAGCTAGTTTTTTCCATGGTCCAATTTACGAGGAGGTGCTGTTTTGAAAAAGAGTGTTGGTTCCTTCCGTCTCCTGACTATTATACTGGTTTTGGTGTTGGTTCTAAGCCAGGTGGTATCCGCGGCTTCTGTTCCCCCGCCTAAGCAAGTCTTAGGTTATGACATTGGGGCTGATTATGAGCTTACCCCTTGGGACAAAATCGTTCAGTATATGGAAAAACTAGATGAGGCCTCTAACCGGGTTCAGGTTATGCCTTACGGTACTACCCCGGAGGGGAGACCGATGATCCTCACCGTGGTGTCTTCAGAGCAGAATATAAACAACCTGGCCAAGTACCAGGAAATCAGCGCAAAACTGGCAGATCCGCGCGGCCTAAGTGAAAAAGAAGCCCAAAAACTGATTAAGGATGGTAAGGCTATCTACTGGATCTGCGCCAACATTCATGCCCCGGAGGTGGGGAGCGCGGAGATGGTCATGGAGCTGGCGTTTAAGCTGGCCACAGGCAATGACCAGAGGACCAAAAACATACTGGATAACGTAATTGTAGTTGTTGACCCGTCCATTAATCCCGATGGTCACGATTCCTTTACGGAGTGGTATCATAAGTACAAGGATACCGAGTGGGCGAAAATGAAGCCACGGCCGCCTTATGTGGGACACTATGTGGGTCACGATAACAACCGGGACATGATCGCCCTGGCGCTGCCTGAGACGGCCCAGAATATCGAGGCGCGGTTCCTTTTCCACCCGCAGATTTACCACGATTTGCACCAAAGCGGTCCGGCGCGAATGTGGATGAATCCTACTCAGGATCCTAACGACCAGAACATCAGCCCCATTACCCAAGCGGATTGGATCAAATACGGTGGGCATATTATTTCCAACATGACTGCCAAGGGAATGGCCGGTGTGGTTACAGCTACCCGTTATGATAATTGGTATCCCGGGTATAACGACCAGTTTACCACTTACCACAATGGGCAGGGAATGTTGTTTGAAACCCATGGCGGTTGGGGTGCAACCCCGGACACCAGCGGGCCCAAGGCACTAGAGAAGGAGTATCACTGGTACATGCCTATGCCTTGGAAGGGCGATATTTGGCGGCTGCGCGATAATATTGATTACCAGGAAACAGGCGTGCTACTAAGCCTTGAGCTTACAGCCCAAGAGAAAGACACCGTTTTGGAGCATTTCTACCTCAAGGGTAAAGAGGCGGTGGCAGCAGGGAAAAACCAGGCCCCGTATGCTTATCTGATTCCGGCAGGGCAGGGCGACCCGGCAGCGGTGGCCGATTTAGTGAGCAATCTGCTTCAACACCGCATTGAGGTCCAGCAGGCCACGGCTGCCTTCACAGTAGAAGGAAAGAGTTACCCGGCGGGTACTTATGTGGTGCTTCTTAACCAGCCTTACCGCAATTTGGCCAAGACTCTGTTTGAGGTTCAAGAGTACCAAGATTACTTTAACGAGCCTTATGATGTTACAGCCTGGACTTACGGCCTAATACGCGATGTGGACACAGTGGCAGTAGGAGATAAGAGTATTTGGAAGGTGGGGCTGGAGCCTGTCGTTGCGGTGAACCTGTCCGGTAGTCTTAACGGTGGAGAATCGGCCCTGGGGTACTTGGTAGAGCACAACAGCAACAACAATGCAGCGCGGCTTCTTAATGCTCTCTGGGAGCAGGGCGTCAGCATCCAGCAGGCGACAGCAGCCTTTACCGTGGACGGTATTACCTACCCAGCCGGTACTTTTAAGGTCAGCGGTGTGGATTATGAAGAGCTTAAGGTCCAGGTGGAGACACTACACCTTATGGCCCACGCCCTTGTCAGCGAACCTGAAGCCGACTTTGTTACTCTGTCCCAGCCGAAGATCGGCCTCTACCATGGCTGGGTGGACACCATGGATGAAGGTTGGACCCGTTATGCTTTGGAGCAATATGGTTTCCAGTTCGACCGGCTGGATAACAATGCTGTCAAAGCTGGCGAACTTCACCAGTACGATATTATAATCCTCCCTGATATGCGTCCCGAGAACATCTACGCCGGTTCGGTCAATATGCCCCCGTCATACCAAGGGGGTCTTGGTGACGAAGGGGTAGCAGCGCTGGCTAAGTTCGTACAAGGTGGCGGTACTCTGCTGGCCATGGGTGAAGCTTCGGCTTTCCCAGTGGAGCACGGGTTGGTTGCCGGTGTTGAACTGGCGGACCTTAGCGGTGTAAATGCCCCGGGTTCTCTCCTGGGTCTTATTGTGGATCCCAACCAACCAGTAGCTTACGGCTACGACGCTTACGAGGCCGTCTTCTTTGAGAATAATCCGGCCTTCCTGGTCAGTCCAGCCAGCAGTGCTGGTGTGGTGGCCAGCTTTGGTGACGAGCCGCTTCTTTCTGGTTACCTGGCTGACCCAGAGAAGCAATTGTCCGGTAAGGCTGCCATTGTGGAGGTGCAAACGGGCGAGGGGAGCGTTATCTTAGCCAGTCCCGACCTGGTGTACCGCTTCCAGGCCCAGGGAACCCTTCCCTTCCTCTTCAACAGCATCTTTAAAGCGGCAGGTGACAAATAGCTAAACGCCAACAAGGGAGTCCTCAAGGGCTCCCATTTTACTTGGGCCTGCAATTTCATGATATGTCAATGCACTCCATGGTCGTTTAGCGCTGCAATAGACTAACCGCTAGCTTCCAATCTTGTAGAAAATATTTGTAGAGGACGGGTCTTCTTCTAACTGCTAACGGGTGATATGATGCGATCACCTCATAATTCCTTACTAGGTGTACTTTGCCCCTAAGCTGCTTAACTTCGACAGCCGGATCTTCAAAAAAGGACTGACAGGCAACATTACCAAGGCATAGTACGATCTTTGGATTTACAGATTCTAGTTGTTGCCATAAATGCCCAATGCAGATGGATCGGGCGGTTTGCTTATCGTAAGCGCGTCTTGGTCGGCACTTTAGGACGTATGTTATGTACAGTGAACTTAAATCGAGGCCAGCTTCATAAGCTGCCAGTTGCAAGGTTTCTCTTGTGCCACATAAAAATGGTCGGCCGTTTTTATCTTCTCTGGCACCTGGGTTATCAAGAACGACAAAAATAGGGGCAGAGGGATTACCCTCTCCCCAGATAACCCTTGTTCTCTGTTTACACAGTTCACACTGCCGGCAGGATTGGCTAATGGCTGGGACGGCGTCCTCCGGCAGGATTGTTGGTAGCATCGTGTTCAAAGCAGATAACTCCTCTACGCCTAATTGGTGTCAGGATATCTGTTCATATATTTACCCATTTAGGCAAATTTGATAGGCGGCTTTAACTTAAACCTCGGGGTGGCTAACCAAGAACCCGGGGGAGAGGTGTTGTCTACTAGGAGCGTGATCCTTTGTGCAGGGGGTGCAGATATACCAAGCGGCCGCGAAACCCACATTTAGCACCGCCACGTCCTTGAACACGGCTGACATTTCCTCCTTGGCATTCTCGATGAAGTTGAAGTAG
>NZ_CEVWQM010000045.1:0-8621 GCF_982386235.1 Desulfotomaculum sp.
TTACTCACCCGTCCGCCACTAAGTATAAAATTCGCAAGCTTCCTTTTATACTCCGTTCGACTTGCATGTGTTAGGCACGCCGCCAGCGTTCGTCCTGAGCCAGGATCAAACTCTCCGTAAAATATCTTGCAATATCTTAAGAGTTTTTTGGCTCTTTCTTATCTTGATTTACTCGCTAGCGTCTTTTAATAACGCTTGACGAGGATGTTTTTTGTGGTCGTCTTAGTTTCGGGGGTTAACCCGACTTTTGACTTGACCTGTTTTTCATCCATCATCTGCTGTTTAGTTTTCAAAGACCGTTCGTTTTGCTTGTCCCGATCTCGCGACCGGAAGCTTATCTTACCACTCTTCGCATGTTAATTTCAAGTGGTAAATTTTTGTTTGTTGCGTCTTGTCAGTTGTTATCAGACAAGCCCTGCAACGTTTTTAATGATAACATAACGTTTTTGAAGAGTCAAGTTGGAAAATAACTTTTTGTCGGGAAATGTTTTTATAGCTGTTTTTTAATTCTCTCAGCCCAAATGCTGCTGACCTCTACCTCCATTTCGATCCCTTGGGGTGTGAATTTTTCATGCAAAACCTTTCCCTTTTGATGAAGGATTGCCGTTAGGTTCGATTTCGCGTAGGGTACGGTCAGTTTTAGTACAGAATACCTCTGCTTTAAAACAGCAGTTATCCTATCTAATAGCTGTTCCATTCCCTCATTATTCGCTGCAGAGATATAAACCTTTGGGTTTTCCGTAAAGGGAAGTTCCTGCACGTCCTTTATTAAATCTATCTTATTAAACACCATTATGATTGGCTTATCGAAAACATTTAGGGATTGCAATACAGCTTCTACTGCACGAATTTGCCCTTCGTAATTGGGGTGGGACGCGTCAACCACATGAAGGAGTAAATCGGCCTCTTGAACTTCTTCTAAGGTTGCACGAAAAGCGGCAACTAGATGGTGGGGTAAATTCTGAATGAAACCAACTGTATCTGACAGTAACAAAGTATCATTATTCGGCAAGGATATACATCTTGTCGTGGGGTCCAGGGTTGCAAAAAGCTTATCTTCCACCAAAACATTTGCTCCCGTTAAGGTTCTTAATAATGTACTCTTGCCTGCATTGGTGTAACCAACAAGGCTAACCAATGGCAACGGTTCACTTTTCCTATTCTTTCTTAATAGGCTTCTGTGTCGTTGCACTTCCCTTAGTTCTTGTTCAAGATCGGATATACGCTTCCTGATTCTTCTTCGATCTACCTCAAGCTTCGTTTCGCCGGGTCCCCTTGTACCAATACCGCCGCCTAAGCGTGATAGCTTTATACCCTGACCGGTTAAACGAGGTAATAGGTATTTAAGCTGCGCTAATTCCACTTGTAATTTTCCCTCTTTTGTTTGGGCCCTTCGGGCAAATATATCCAAAATCAATTGTGTTCGATCAATAACCTTAACCCCTAAACGATCTTCTAGGTTTCGCGCTTGGGCAGGTGATAACTCCCTGTCATTGATAACAATATTGGCTTCGGATTCCTGACAATATACTGCCAGTTCCTCGACCTTTCCTTTACCAATAAAGGTTGCCGAATCAGGGCGCTGTCGACTTTGTATAAACGTCCCAACGACCACTGCACCCGCAGTATCCGCCAAACTAGCCAATTCATCTAACGAATCTTGTACTTCCTGTTCCTTAGAACCTGGCAGTTTAACTGCCACCAGTATCGCTCTTTCCTCAATAGTCGTTAATATATCGTGCAAACCGATGCTCTCCTTTTTTAATCTCTTGTCCGATTATAACTTTTGTTCCCTCAAGTAGCAACCAATGTTTTCTATTCCATAAATATACAATCTTTTCTTTCATAGTTAACCTCGCAGCTTAATAGTATGTATTAGCTGACTTATAAGGAGGGGTAATTACGTTATTTAATAAATGCTTTTTTTGGCGTACGGCATTAGCCCTTTGCACGGCTGTGTCGTTCTTTGTTTTCGCGCCCGCCGCCGAAGCAACAGAAAAAAACCAAATGATCATTATCAACAAAAAAACAAATCAACTAGGTTATTATGAAGAGGGTTTGCTGGCCAAGGTATTCCCTGTGGCCACAGGCAGACAGCGCAACTTTACGCCCGAAGGGAACTTCAAGATCATCAATAAGCAAGTAAACCCACCCTATTATAAGAAAAATATTCCCGGTGGAAGTCCTTATAATCCCCTAGGGACTCGTTGGTTAGGTCTGAGCGCTCCTGGGGGTGCTTACGGTATACATGGGAATAGCAGCCCCTCATCCATTGGTACCTATGCCTCCAACGGCTGTATCAGGCTTCATAATCAAGATGTTTTATGGCTTTTTGACCAGGTCCAAGTGGGTATACCGGTTATTATTGTCTGGAATGATATTGATTTAAACGAGGGATTTGTTGACACAAAGCCTATAAAGTTATACCTTAATAATGAACCAATCATCGTTGGTGAGGAATCTAAATTATTTTCTAAACAGAATCAACCCTATATCCCCTTAAAGCTATTATGTCAAGTATTTGGTTATTCACTTAATTGGGATAATGCTAACAGGACAATTAACGTAACACAACCAGGTTTTATTGCACAGTTGACCTCCAATGGGCAGGCTGCATTAATAAATGGTCAAAGCCTTTCCTTAAAAGACATTCCCATTGTAGTTGAGGGTACGACATTCGTTACATTGTCTACCATTCATCAAATCTTTCACACCGATGCCCAGTGGAAACCGGATACCAGGGAGCTTTTTCTTTCGTTAATCCCACCGGATACCATGCCAACAGATGCATCCACTGCTTCAGAGACTAGCGATCATATGTCTAGCATGGAACCCCAGGTGGAAAAAACCTTACAAAAAACAAATTCTAAAATGTAGGAGTGATTTTGGCAGATGGATTTTAACACACTAAAAACTCAGGCAAAAGAAAAACTTAAGGGCTATTGTCGTGTTTGCCCTGTCTGCGATGGCCGTGTTTGTGCCGGAGAGGTTCCCGGTATGGGTGGCACGGGTACCGGTATAGGTTTTAGAAATAACCTAGCTGCTTTGGCAGCATATAACTTAAACATGAGAACTTTACACAACGCAAAGGACCCCAATATCGAAGTCGAATTGTTTGGCTCGAAGCTTTCCTCTCCCATTATGGCTGCACCCATGACCGGTACCCCATATAACATGGGTGGTTCAATATCGGAAAAAGATTTTATTGGGATGATTGTTTCTGGCAGCAAGGAGGCAGGAACCCTGGGTTGGACAGGTGACGGCGCTGACCCCGAAATGTATAACTCCGGTCTGGAAGCGATTATCTCCGAACAGGGGCATGGAATTCCCATCATTAAGCCCAGGGAACAAGGAGTAATTATTGAGTGCATTCGACGGGCTGAAAAAGCCGGTGCCAAAGCAGTGGGGGTGGATATTGACGGTGCCGGTCTGATTACGATGGCCCTTAAAGGTCAGCCGGTAGGCCCAAAAACGAAGGAAGAAATAAAAGAACTGGTGGCTGCTACCAACCTCCCCTTTATCCTTAAAGGGATTATGACAGTTGATGAAGCCATCACCGCAGCAGAAGCGGGGGTTCGTGCTATCGTCGTGTCCAACCATGGTGGACGCATATTGGATTTTACTCCTGGTGCAGCTGAGGTACTTCCCTCTATCGTTGAAGCCGTACAAGGAAAAGTTACCATCATTGCCGATGGTGGTGTACGTACTGGTGTAGATGTCCTGAAACTTCTGGCCTTAGGAGCAGATGCTGTACTGGTAGGAAGACCTTTGGTGGTTGGTGCCTTTGGCGGAAACACGGAAGGGGTTAAGCTGATACTCAATAAAATGGCTTCGGAACTAAAACAAGCTATGATTTTAACTGGTTGCAATACCATCAAAGATATTAATAAACAGGTTCTCTATAAGGGGTAAATAAAAACCTCCGAATTTAATTCGGAGGTTTTATTATATTGGTTAACTGATTGTACAAGAAATTACTGGAATCCCTCTGGACTCTAATTCCTTTACCAAAGGTTCTGGTTCTATGGTGCTAACCCGCACAACCATGTGCACAACATCATTGGCTTTTCTATGAATAACGAGGCCCCTAATGTTAATATTCATATCTTTAATAATTTCTGTTAATTCTGCTATGGCACCCACTCTGTCGTGAATTTGCAGCACAAGTCTCGTACCGGCTTTCCTTATGCAGAAAAAGTCAATGAAAGCATCAAAGATATCCGTTTGGGTAATGATCCCCACCAGTTCATCGTCTGCCATTACCAACATACTGCCAATTTTATTATCCCTCATAATCAGTGCTGCTTCTTCCACCGTTGTCTCAGGATGCACTGTAATGGGGTCTTTTACCATAACTTCTCCCACGACCATCTTAGTAAGAAGGTAATTCATCTCAAAAATACTTAATGTAGTGGCTGGGGAAGGTGTGACTGTTAATAATTCTCTTTCCGTGACTAATCCCACCAAGCGACCCTTATCCGTAATAGGCAGTTGGCGAATTTTTAACTTCTTCATTTTTTCAAGGGCTTCAAGAATAGGAGTATTTTTAGAGATGGTAATCGGTGATGTGGTCATGCAATCTTTAACAAACATTAGCCTACCCCCCTTAACCTTTATTAACACCAACTTTTATTAACATCAATTGTAATAGAAAGTAAAAATAGTCGCAAGAAAAATGTTTATATTTGGTACTATAATTGAGCAATATTTTAATTATTCAAAATCTTAATTCCTGTTTGTACTCATCATAGGTCAATTGAGGTTTATTTAAATTTAAAGAACCGTCTATTACCTTTGCTACAAATAAAGTATGACTATCAAATTCCACTGTGGACCCATGCTCAACCTCACATTCATAATAGCCTAGGCAACCATCGATAACGGGGCAACCAGAATTCACAAGCTTATAGGTGTAATTTTCCAGTTTATTTACCTGTCGACCAGAGTTGCGCCCAAAAAAATGGGCTATTTTACCTTGGCTTTTGGTTAATGGGGCGAGGGTGAAAAATCCTGTTTCCTTAATCAAGTCGTGGGACAGGTTATTTTTATTAATAACCACCGCAACTCTTAAAGGACAAAAGTTTATTTGCGTTACGCTATTGCAACACATGACATTGACCTTATCATCAAGGGCTGAACCCACCAGATATAAAAAACTATTTAGACTGGGCATTCCTAAATATTTTTCAAAATCCAAAGTTTTATTTTGATCTTGTTTAGGTATAAGTACATGTCGGTTCGCTTCACTATTACACTTGCTACATTGGGCTGGGGGTTTTTTTCCATAGGCCTTTGAGCCACAGAGGGAACATCTCCATAAATATATTTGCCAATTCTTTTGTGCCATGCTCTACCTCCTTATTATTACTGGCCAATGTCCCTAAGATTATTGTATTATGAAATATTGTTGTCGATTTAGGAAACACTAAAAATAAAGGGGGAGTAAACGATGAAGCAAAAGCAACAGAATCCACATGGGCTAAAACCTAAGCCCTATAAAGTTTCCTTAGGAGAAATTTTTGTTGGTGAAGGAAGTGGCGGTTGCCGAAAAGAAAACACGGAAGAAAACAAACCAACAAAATAAATCTATACTTTATAGGTCAAGGCATTGTCAAAGACATGCCTTATTTTATTTTTCTAACCACCATCACCTGGGAAACCCCAATGGGAATATTCGTAAACCTTAAAATAGCCCCCTCCATTCTTAATAAGGCAAACAAAAGCTCATTAACAACTCCCATTCCAAATTCGAAATCCGTTTCTTTTTGAAAGAGTGGGTGTTTGCCCATTTTCCTAATAAACCAGATCGGGGGTAAAAGAAAAAAATTAAAATAAGTTGTTCTCTCCATGGAGAGGTCAAACTCCCTCATAAGTTTGCTAAAATCACCGCGATTATATCTCCTATAGTGGTTATTTAAATCATCATGTTTACCCCAGAGCCAGCTAAAGGCCGGAACAGTAAATAGTAGTATACCTCCTGGGCGAACTACCCTTACTAATTCTTTTAGGGCAGATCTTTCATCCGACAGATGTTCCAAAACATCCAGGCAAAAAACTAGATCAAAGGCATGATCTGCAAAGGGAAGATTATCCACACTTGCACAGTAGGCAGATAGTCCGATATTACGACAGTGTTCCACCATTTCCCGTGAAATGTCTACCCCAATTACCGATCCATATTTTGACATATATTCCATTGTTCCCCCAGCACCGCAACCGGCATCCAGCATATTAATTTTAGATCCCAAGAAAGGCAAAGCTAATTTTCCAATAATTTCTCTTCTTCCCTTATACCACCAGTGAGTTTGTTCCATGTCAACCATTTTTAGGTAAATTACATTGTTCATAGGCTATATTTTATCTAAAATATGCCAATCCTATTCTACGACATTAATATCCTATCTGTAGAATCAATGTCGAAAGCCTCTTTCATATCGACAAAGCTACACAGAATTCTCCGAAGGTATCTAGGCCTATAATGGGGAATTGATTTATCGTAACACGATCAGAAGGCATAAGATTTTAAAGATGATAGTATAAGAAAGGCTACGGCTCGCCTGCCTGTGACCTTTAGGTCACAAGCAAACGAGCCAAGCTTTTCTAACAATAAAAAATGGAGGCGTAGTAAATGATGACTAATTTACAAAAACATATTGAAATAATCTCACAGGAACAAGTTGTTCACCTTAACAGTTTTCAGGAAATAAATATTATTAGCGATAATGAAACCATCCATCACATTAAAAAAATATCCAAGGATTCTGGATTGCCGGTTTCTAGAGTGGTAGAAGCTATGATCCGGGCAGCCCTTGAAGATGTACAAGTTGCTGCTGGATAAGGAAGAACCATTAAGGGCGGTGGAGTATTCCATCGCCCTTTTCTATTGCTGGTTTAGATTATGTACTTTTTTATTTAGCTCCTCCCCGGTTGGGGTTTTGGCCAAACCAGCCAACGAAGTTTCACGTAGACATGAAGGTAACATGGTTCCAATCTTATACATGGCTTCAATCACTTCGTCACAGGGAATTACACTTTTTATTCCCGCCAGTGACATGTCCGCTGCTACGATGGCTACCGCCGCTCCCATCGAATTTCTTTTTATACATGGTACTTCCACCAGGCCAGCAACCGGATCACAAACTAGCCCAAGTAAATTTTTCAAGGCCATAGCCGCTCCGTGGGCGCATTGCTCGGGTGTACCACCTGCCAATTGCACGATTGCTGAAGCTGCCATTGCTGCTGCAGCACCAATTTCTGCTTGGCAGCCACCGGCAGCCCCCGAAATGGTAGCATTATTGGCAATAACATAACCAATACCACCAGCATTAAATAAGGCCTCTACCAGTTCCCTCTGGGAACTGCCCAAGTGCTTTCCCGTTGCCAATAGGCAGCCTGGTAAAACCCCACTGGAGCCAGCGGTCGGCGTGGCTACAATGAGACCCATGGAAGCATTAACTTCGGAGGTGGCCAGTGCATAATTTACGGCATCGAGCACAACCCCTTGGCTAAGACCTTTGCCACTTTTGGCATATTCACCTAATCTTTTAGCATCACCACCCGTTATACCACTACGTGAAACGATTTCTTCATTAATTCCTTTTTCGACTGCCGCCTGCATCACCTGTAAACTTTTTTTCATGGTTGCAAATACCTCTTCCACTGGGCGTCCAGTGGCTTGAACCTCTTGTTCGATGACTATTTCACCAATGGATTTCCCCTGTTCTTGGGCAATATGTACTAACTCAGCAACCGTACGATATTTCATGCTTGCACCCTCTTGTCCTATGGATTGAGTAAAGCAACCTGATATACAGGCTCGATCTTTTTAACCTCTTCGATGATCCCCTCCGCTAAATCCTGATCCGTTTCAATAACCATGAGGGCTTGATCTCCCCTTGACCTTCTTGCCACCTCCATATGGCCTATATTGATTTCATTGCAGGCTAAAACCTGGGCTACCTTAGCAATGGCTCCAAAACGGTCATGGTGAAATACCAATAAAGTTGGACTTTCTCCGCTGAGTGATATTTTAAAGCCTGCAATTTCTGTTATTCTAATTTTACCCCCACCAACGGAAATACCAACCACCTCCAGTGACCCCCGCTGATCACTTAAAAAAACCTTAGCAGTATTTGGATGAAAGTCGGATTCCTCTGCCACGGTCTTAATAACGATGTCCACTCCAGACTCTTTGGCAAGCTGCAAAGAATGAACAATTCTTTCATCATCTGCATTTAGGTTTAAAATACCTGCAACCAGTGCAAGGTCTGTACCATGTCCACGATAGGTTTGAGCAAAGGAACCATAGAGGGTAATCTCAACTTTATTTGGTGCTCTGCCAAAAATCTCTCTGGCTGTCTTTCCTATCCTTGCTGCTCCAGCTGTATGAGAACTTGAAGGACCTACCATAACCGGACCAACAATATCAAATATAGAATGATAATGCATTGTAATCCCCTTAGACGGTTATTTTTATGGTAAAGATCATAACATTTACTTCGCTTTTTTCCAATGACTAGTAAAGTAGATAATCTCCGTGCAAATTTATTTTCCCGAATGTTGTTTATGTTTTCACTATTAGTATTTACTCTCCAAAAGAATAATGATATTCTAAATATAAT
>NZ_CEVWQM010000046.1:0-8115 GCF_982386235.1 Desulfotomaculum sp.
CTGCTAGGCGGGGATGCCGCCGCCGTGGGCCGCGCCATCCAGAACATCATCGCCAGCTTAGCCGGCGTCTTCTGCGATGGCGGCAAAAACGGCTGCGCCCTCAAACTGGCCGCCACCGCCGCCGAAGCCGTCCTCGCCGCCAAGCTCGCCATCCGCGGCCTCAGCGCCGACCAACTGGACGGCATCATCGGCAAAACCGCCGAACAAACCATCGCCAACCTCGGCTACGTCAGCACCCACGGCCTGGGCCAAACTGACGCCGCCATCCTCACCGTCATGCAGGGCCATACGGGGTCAGGTGGGAACTAAGGGGGGGTAGAGTCAGTAGAAACGTCAAAGATTCAGCGGATTACAAGATGGGAAGGGGTGTGGTTGACAGCAAACTGAAGGCTCGGAAGCGCACAAAAAAATGGGTGCATCAACAACCCAACCCAAGACTATGTACTTCTTCTTCTGCAGTGCCAGCCCCTTGGCGTACGCGTAAAAGACGGAGTTCATACTTTTCATATGCAGGGATCACCCGACCATACGAAGAATGAGAACAAGGAGGTTCACAAACAACGCGCCAGCTCTTACCTGTGATTGGACATTGCTGTTTGTGGTGCTGCTACTCCCGGTAATAGCAGTTGTCTCCAAAAAGGTAGGGTAACGCACCCATCTCTTCATTGTTTGCAGTATACCTGCATAACTAACTATAAAATAGCGCACAGGCAACCGGTTCCGCAACATTGTTTGCCTGATCGCAGTGAAAGGAATGGTCATAAAGATGAAAAGAATAGTTGCCTTAACCCTGGGATTCCTGATGATTTTCTCTCTCACGGCCTGCTCAAACAAAGGCGACGGGCCGAAGAAAGATGTATCGGCACCTGAGGTGCAAGATTACAACATTGCGGTTTGTATCCCCATCACTGGCACGAACGCAACCTATGCGGCTTACATCAAGAATGGCCTTGAGATGGCTTTGGCCAATCTTGAAAAGCGTGGCGGCCTCAACGGCACCGGCGGCAAAATAATTCTGGATTTCTATGACGACTGCAACGATCCCAAGCAGGGGGTGGCCCTCGCCGAGCGGATCGTCGAGGACGATAAGTATCTATGTGAGATCGGCTCCTTCGCGTCACCTGTTTCGCTAGCTGCTGCTCCAATCTACAACGAAGTCGAGATGGTTCAGTACGCGCTGACCTCTTCCAATACCCGGTACCTTCCGATCGGTAAGTACTGTTTCTCACTTTCCACAACCCAGGATGTCTCCACCACCAATCACGCTGACTGGCAGGTCAACTACCTTGGCTACAAGACCTTTGCAGTCATCCATTCCAACGACGACTGGGGCAACGAATCCTTTGACTTCTATAAGAAGGCCATCGAGGCCGAGGGCGGCACCATTATAGCGGAGGAATCCTACATCGCTGGATCGACCAATGATTTTACAGCTATGCTGACCACTCTGAAGACCATCAATGCCGACGCTGTTATGACCTTCTGCGGCGAGGACGACCTTGTCATGATGATCAAGCAGGCCGACATGCTCGGAATCGATTTCAACTGGCTCTCCTCCAAGAAATGCTGCTCGGCCACGGTCATCGATCAGCTTGGCGAGCTGGCGGAGGGTCTCTATAGTCTTAACAACGCTCTGAAGAGCAAGGAGAATAAGGTGTACGCCGATTACTATGAGGAGTATATTAAGGTCTATCCTAGCTCTGAGACGACCCAGAAGTATGTCGACCAATCTTACAACTGCATGCTGACTGTTATCTGGGCGATCGAGAACGGCGGAGTCGACCGCCTGTCCTTCCGTGACAAGCTTGCTTCGCTCAGTAATTTTATGGGCGTACAGGGCACTATCAGCTTTGACCCCGATACCCGCAAGGTGTTCAACGAGGAATATCTAGCCCAGGTCCAAAACGGCGTCTGGGTGAATATCGACACCAGCAAATAATCAAAATTGAACCTTCACGAATAACAATTGTTCAATGCTTTTTTCGGAAAGGCCAAGTCTCTCAAGTTCATTACGATTTGGCCTTTCCAAACCAATTATAGGGAATTGTATTAGATTGCAAGGGAAAGGGATAAACATGTTCTTTCAACAGCTAATCAACGGGATATGCTTGGGTAGCGTGTACGCCTTGACTGCTGTCGGTTATTCTCTGGTGTTCAGCGTTGTAGGTCTGATTAATATGTCTCATGCTGCTATTTACATGTCCGGTGCCGTCTGTTTTTCCATGTTCTACAACCTTGGGGGTAGCAATGTGCCGCTGATCGTGGTTTTTCTGATCGCGATGATCTATGCGGCAATAGCCGGACTGGCCATTGAACTGCTAGCTATTCGTCCGATTCGCGAAAAAGGAGACGGCATGGTTTATGCGATCATCAGCTCCATTGGAGTCAAAACAGTCATTGAAAGTCTGTGTCAGATTATCTTTGGAACTGAAATCCGCGCTTTTCCCACCATTCTGGAAGGACGGTATGTAGAGCTATTCGGAGCGCGCATGATGGCCATCCAGTTTGTGATGCTTGGTGTCACGCTGTTTATTATGGTTGTTTTAGGTTATTTTACTATGAAAACCAAAATGGGGATGGGATTGCGCTCGGTGTCTCAGAATTTGCGTGCTGCGAATCTCATGGGCGTTCCGGTCAACAAGGTCGTTGCGCTGGCGTTTGCCGTCGGCTCGGTGCTGGCGGCGATCGCAGGAGTCTTATCCTGTATGTACTATCAGACGGTGCAGGTTAACATCGGTGGCGTCATCGGGCAGAAGGCATTTGCCGCGACAGTGCTAGGCGGGATCGGCTCCCTGACCGGTTCGGTCATCGGCGGGTTTATTATTGGTATTGCAGAGATGTTAACCGCTGGTTATATCAGCTCGAGCTATCGCAACATGGTTGCGTTCGGCATTTTGATTATTGTACTGATCTTTAAGCCTACCGGCATCTTCGGCAAAGCGGAAAGTAAAAAGGTGTGATTGATGTTGAAGAAGAGAATTAGACTTTCAACCATCATAAGGATCATTCTGATCGGTGCTGCTTTGCTGGTCCCCTGTTTGCACCTAAAAAACTATATTATGCGGATTCTTATTACGGCGGGGATCTATATGATCCTGGGCATGAGTCTGAATCTCGTGATGGGTATCGGCGGCATGGTTTCTTTAGGACAGGCCGTATTTTACGGGATCGGTGCCTATTCGGCGGCGTTGATCACACTTAGACTGTGCTGGCCACTTTGGTCCGTGATCCTGGCAACGATCGTAATCTCCGGCCTCAGTGGGTTTCTGCTGTCGATTCCGATGGGGCGGGTCACTGGACGTTATGTAGCCATTATCACGTTGGGGTATTGCGAGATTATCAATCTGATCCTCATCAATTGGCAAAGCTTGACGCGCGGACCCGCAGGGCTGATGAACATTCCCCGTCCCGTCACCTTGGGGTATCAGCTCAAATCCAGTAATTCATATTACTATTTCGTGTTAGCTACTGTGTTTATCGTTTACACAGCCATCGGCTGGACTTTAAATTCCAAGCTTGGACGTAACCTGAGGGCGATGAAGGAAGACAGTATTGCGGCTGAGGCGATGGGCATCAACATTTTCCGTCAAAAGATGATTGTGTTTACGATGTCAGGCGCGGTAGGCGGTATCGCTGGCATGCTTTATGCATTTAACATCGGCTACATCGACCCTACCAATTTTACCAACGTCGAATCCCTGGCAGTAGTCAGCATCGTGACCGTCGGTGGCCTTGGTAGCATGTTCGGTACCATTATCGCCTCCTTTGTGCTGACAGTGATTCCCGAGATGCTCCGCGGTTTCTCTGAGTACCGCCAGGTGCTGTACGGTGCGGCTCTCGTCCTTATTGTTCTGCTCGACCACAGCATTCCGGGCACTCGCTTCAAGCGATATCTCAGCGATCAAACCGACAAAGTCAAGAGCAAATTCCTGCAAAAAATTGCCAGGATGGAAAGGAAAGGGAAAAATGACAGCGCTGTTAGAAGTTAGCCATCTACAAATTGTATTTGGCGGTTTGGTTGCGGTCGAGGATCTTTCTTTTTCCTTGAATAAAGGGGAGGTGACCAGCCTCATTGGGCCAAACGGAGCTGGCAAAACTACCGTAATCAATCTGCTGACCGGCTTTTATGAGCCGGACCAGGGAAGGATCACCCTTAAGGGGCAGGATATCACGGGGTTTCCTTCCGATCAGTATGCAAAGATTGGACTTGCAAGGACCTTTCAGAACGTACGGTTGTTTACCGGTATGACCGTACAGGATAACATTCTTGTTGGTATGCAGCACCGCATTCCCTATGGTGCCTTCCTTTCCTTCTTTCCCAACCCCACGAAGCTAAAAGCGGAGGAAACTGCGATCGAACAAGCCCAGCAGATCCTCGAGCGCGTGGGGCTTTCCGACCTGCGCGATGAAAAGGCGGGCAACCTGCCCTACGGTCTGCAAAGGAAACTGGAAATTGGCCGTGCTCTGGCGACCAATCCATCGGTGTTGCTGCTCGATGAGCCTGCGGCAGGTATGAATCCACAGGAGACACGGGAGCTTGGTGCATTTGTGCGTTCGCTGCTCCAAGACGTTGATGCAATTCTTATGATCGAGCATGACATGAAAATGGTCATGCGGATCTCCGATCAGATTATTGTGATGAATTATGGCAAGATGATCAGTATGGGGACCCCTGCGCATGTACAAAATGATCCGGTGGTGTTGGAGGCATATCTCGGAAAGGGGGCAAAAAAGAGTGTTAAAGGTTAGGAATCTCAATGTGTATTACCAAAAAATCCATGCCCTCAAGAATGTCTCCATCCATGTCGAAAAAGGCAAAATCGTGGCACTGATCGGGAGCAACGGGGCCGGGAAAAGCACCTTGTTAAACTCCATTGCCGGTGTCAAAGAAGTCAAAAACGGCGACATTCTCTATATGAACCAGTCCATCCTGAAGCTCGACGCCGAAGCGCGGGTTAAGAAGGGTGTTATCCTCGCTCCTGAGGGGCGTCAGATTTTCCCGAAATTCTCAGTTTGGGAAAACCTGAGCATGGGTGCCTACACCATCAAGGACAAGGGCAATATCGAGGCGGGATACGACCGTGTATACGAGTTGTTTCCCCTTCTGAAGGAGCGCGCCGGGCAAATGGCAGCCACCCTGTCGGGAGGCGAACAGCAGATGCTGGCAATTGGGCGCGCACTGATGGGTAACCCCAAGTTGTTGATGCTGGACGAACCTTCGCTGGGCCTGGCCCCGATTTTTGTGGAACAGATATTTAGTCTCCTGGCCGAAATCCGCGCGCAGGGAACCACGCTTCTTCTTATTGAACAAAACGCCATGGCGGCGCTGGAAGTGGCGGACCGCGCCTATGTGCTGGAAACGGGGGAAATTGCCATGGAGGGCACTGGTCAGGAGCTGCTTTCTAACGACCGCGTTATCAAGTCCTATCTTGGTGGATAGGGCATGAACAAAGCAAAACACTGCCCACCTGCAAAAGACGGTTAACAAAAGAAAGAAATACCACTTATTTCTAACCGATAGAGGATGGAGTATTAGTTGTGGTTGGCTATAGAATAACAAATTCGAAAAGAAAGGGAGAAACTTACAAATGAAACCAATCGAAAGAATCCAGGCGCTCTTGTCCGGCAAGAAACTCGACACTCCTGCAATCAACCTCTGGAAGCACTTCCCGCCCTACGACGAGGAGCCGTCCCAGCTGATCAAAAAAACCATCCAGTTTCAGGAACGTTTCGGCTGGGATTTTGTGAAGGTCACTTATCAGGGCCTTTTTTCCATTCAGGACTGGGGTTCGGCGATCCAGTGGCCTGAGCGCGACTGCGTATGGCCCAATACCTGCTCCAAGGTGGGTGTGGTGACCGACCCTTCGATCAAACGGATCGAGGACTGGAAGAAGCTTAAGCCGCTCTCGATGAACCGGGGTTCGATGGCCGATTCCATTGCCGCCGCCAAGGGCGTGGTCGAGCGTTTTAAGGGCGAGGCGCCGGTAGTTGTCACTGTGTTTAACCCGCTGACCACGGCCGCCAAAATGAGCGGCGACAAGATGCTGGTCCACCTACGCCGCGACCCCGACAGCTTCAAAAAGGGCCTCGATGTGATTTCAGATACCACTCAGGCGTTTGTCGAAGCGCTAATCGATATAGGCGCCGATGGCATATTCCTTGCCACCCAGCTAGGTACTTACGACAAAATGAGTGTGGCGGAGTACGAGCTATTTGGACGGCCGTACGATCTTCGCATTCTCGAACGTGCCAACGAAAAGCTGTGGTTCAACATTATGCACATGCACGGCAATGCGCCCATGTTCGAGCTGCTTTCCCAATATCCGGTGCAGGCCCTCAATTGGCATGACCGCCTGGTGGACGACTACGATCTCAAGAAAGGCCGCAGTATCTGCCCGGATAAGATCCTGATTGGCGGTGTAGATGAATACGGCGTCCTTTTCAACGGCTCCGACGAAGAACTCAAGGTGCACCTTCAGGACGCGCTGGATCAGGTGCCGGACGGCCGGATGATTCTCGGCCCTGGCTGCTGTGTGCCCCTTCATGTGAGCGAAGACCGCCTGGCGCTAGCCAACAAACTACTAGCCGATCTTTAACGCGCCTGCCGCGGAAGAGCTTGATGGTTGGCGCGGGGCACAACTATTCTGAACACGATAAAGCTTGGCCCGTGGCCCGAGACCACCGCACAAGGAGAGGAAACAGCAATGAGCATGTCAAAAAAAGAACGCGTCATGGCAGCTATCAACAAGCAGGAAGTGGATCGTATCCCGTTCGGTATGTGGTATCATGTACCGCATGTTGATCAAGACCCGGTGGAGCTAGCAGAAGTTCAGATCCAGCAGGCCCTGGACTATGATCTTGATTTCATTAAGCTGATGCCTTTTGGCAACTATTCCGCCGCTGATTATGGCCTAAGCTGCACCTATTACTGCATGCCCCATAGGCCTGTGCTTGAACGAAAATTCGCCATCGAAACCCCCGAAGAGTGGGGGGAACTCAAGCCGCTTTCGGGCAGCTTCGGCAACCATGGAAAAACCCTAATGATTGCTCAGCAGGTGGCCAAGCAGCAAAAGAAAAAGGGTCTACAGCTGCCCTTTGTCCAGACCATTTTTAGCCCGCTGACCACCGCCAAGAAGCTTGCCGGAATGCGCCTTTTCCAGGATATGCGTAGCCATCCCGACTACGTTCATCAGGCGCTTAAAGCGATTACCCAAACCTGCATCGATTTCGTCGCTGAAAACCTTGCGGCGGGCGTATCGGGTTTCTTTTTCGCCAGCCAGTGCGCTACCCGCGACTGGGTTACTGAAGAGGAATACCGGGAGTTTGGAGTCCGATACGATTTGCAAGTGATTGAAACGTTCAAAGACCCGACTTTTTTCAATATTGTTCACATCCATGGCGACAATACCTGGTTTAGTCTAATGGCCTCCTACCCAGTACAGTGTCTGAACTGGCATGACAGATGGGTCGCACCGGACATGGCACAGGCGCGAAAGCTCTCGGACAAGTGCTTTATGGGCGGGATCAATGAAACATGGCTGAAAACAGCCACCCCGGATCAGATTACCGTTCATGTCCGGGAAGCGGTAGTGACCGCCGGACGCCGGGGTCTGATGGTGACGCCCGGCTGTGTAGCGGATCCGACCACTCCAGTGGAGAATTACATCGCCTGCAGAAGGGCTCTGGATAACCTTTAATCTTAATCTATCTGCCTCAACCCAAATCAACCCTCGGCACAACCGTCAAAACGATTGTAACCGAGGGTTAACTTTTATATCCTTAAGCCTGTTCAATTATCCAATTGACCCATTCATAAACCTTTCCCGAAAGCTCAACGGCTTGTTGATACTCGACCGCATCTACCGGTTCCCAATCGCCGGGATACCGCGTAGTTACGGCATAGTCTGTTAGAATAGCCGCATCTTTTATTTCCCCAGGTATGTCCAGTTTACCGGATTGCTCAAGCAATGCTAGGAGGTGGCCGATTGAATGTGTCCGAGGAAAGGTTAGACCTAGATAAATTAGTAGTCCTTTAAGGGCTTTTTCGCAGCACTGCTGGGCATCAAAGCAAAGGTCCTCATATAAGATGGCTTTCGACAACTTTCCCAGCTTGGC
>NZ_CEVWQM010000047.1:0-7541 GCF_982386235.1 Desulfotomaculum sp.
TCTGCATTTCATGGATACTTCCTCAGCTGCTGCTGAGTGTGTAACCCTGATGGCTGCCGCTGGTTCCGTACTGCACTTCTTCCCAACCGGCCAGGGCAACATTGTAGGTAACCCCATCGTTCCTGTAATTAAGGTATCTGCTAACCCCATCACCGTAGAAACCATGTCTGAGCACATTGACGTAGAACTTACTGGTATCCTGCGCGGTGAAATGGATCTGGACGGTGCTGCAGATAAGTTAATGGAAATGATGATCCGCACCCTGAACGGACGTAACACGAACGCCGAGACCCTGGGTCATAAAGAATTCGTTCTAACCAAGCTTTATCGTTCCGCTTAATTCAGTAGGGTATTTACTGAGAGGTAAAGGTACTGACTGAAGGTCAGTACCTTTACCAATAATAGAATCTTTGTTAATTAGAGTGAAGTGAGCAGAAGAATACGACTAATCAATTTGTTCTAAATTGGTAAAATATTCAGAATTAATGCTCTCGTGGTTTGGTTCTGGCTATGTGAAAGCACAGATGTTAGCTCAAAAATTGGAGGGAGGTCTTTTGGTGCGCAAAATTAAGTTACTAGCAATTGTTTTAACTTTAGTCATGACCCTTGGCTTGGTAACCGGATGTGCTGGTAAAAAAGAAGGTGATAAGGGTGGTGACGCTGCCTCTAAGTACCCTGAAAAGCCGGTTAATATGATTATCGCCTTTACAGCTGGTGGTTCCAGTGATGTACAGGCCCGTATTATGCAAAAATACTGGAATAAATATGTACCACAACAACCCTGGGTCTTTGTTTATAAATCTGGTGCCGGCGGAGCCATTGGTTTTACTGAAATTGCCAAGTCCAAGGCTGACGGCTACACCATTGGTGGCGTAAACGTACCCCATATGAACCTGCAGCCCTTGGGTCAAGGGGCACAGTTTAGTGTAGATCAGTTTGATTACATTGCTCAGGTTGTAAATGATCCTCAGGTTATCGTAGTTAGAAAAGACAGCAAATTTAAATCTGTTCAAGAAGTTATTGATTTTGCAAAAGCTAACCCCGAAAAATTAAAAATGGGTATTGTAGGTACTTTCACGGGTCACCATTTGACTTTACTAGACTTGCAAGATAAAACTGGCATTAAGGTCGCCCAGGTTGTGTATAAAGGTGCTGCTGACCAGAACGCAGCCCTGCTGGGCGGTGAGTTGGATGTCATGATTGGTAACTACAACGATGTAATGCGTAGTTTGGATTCCATGACCATTCTGGGTATTGCTACCGAGGAAAAGTACGAACCACTGCCTGATGTACCGACTCTAAAGGAGCTAGGAGTCAATGTAGTATCCGACATTCGTCGTGGCTTTGTAGCACCCAAAGGTATTCCTGAACAAAGCTTAACTTTCCTGCGGGACACCTTTGAAAAGATTTGCAACGATCCTGATTATATCAAAGATATGGAAAAGGCTGGACAACCCCATGATTATCTGAATGGTGCAGATTTTGAGAAATTTGTCATGGACGAGAATGAAAGAGCGAAAGAATTATTAACCAGATTTAATCTACTTAAGAAATAATTAGGGCTTCTAAAGGGTAGGGAATAAATTCCCACCCTTTAGAAGTGAATATAAGACTTATTGTTTAAATTAATGGTGATTACTTATAAAAATAATTACCCTCAATGGCATCAAAGAGTAGCAGGGGAAATTATTAGGGAAAAAGTGAAGACATTTTACACTAATACTTTCTTTATAAAACAGTTAATTGAATACCCGGGTAAATATGTAATACCTCAAATTAGTGCATAAAGGAATCATATTTGTTATATTAGTAACTAGGCTAGTCCACAGCCGCAATGTTTCTTAATGGTTCCTAAAAAATATCACTATATACTAATGAAAGAAGGTGAATACCAGTTGTTTGAACAAATGCTGGCAGGTTTGCTCAATGCATTGACGCCAATTAACTTATTAGTTGCTTCACTTGGCATGGCAGGCGGCATTATCATCGGTGCTTTGCCTGGGCTAACAGCTACCATGGGTGTGGCCCTGATGGTTCCCTTGACCTTTGCCATGGATCCTTCTACTGGTCTTGTCCTGTTAGGTGCCATTTATTCCGGTGCAATTTATGGTGGAAGTAACTCTGCCATCTTGATTAATACGCCCGGAACACCTTCGGCGGTAGCCACAACCTTTGATGGCTGGCCCCTTTGCCGTCAGGGTAAGGCCGATGAAGCGTTGATTGCATCTCTATTTTCTTCCTCCTTCGGAGGTATTATCGGTACATTGTTTCTTGCATTCTTAGCAGTACCTATGGCTACCGCAGCTTTGAAGTTTGGTGCTCCGGAGTTCTTCTGGCTCTGTATCTTTGGTTTAAGTACCATTGCAGCCATGTCCATGGACAATGTAGCCAAGGGTCTGATTTCCGGTGGTATCGGTTTGTTGATTGCTGGTATTGGTTTAGACCCCATGCTTGGTATACCCAGGTTTACCTTTGGTTCTGACGCCTTGGTGGCAGGTATTGATGTCATTCCAGCTATGATTGGTTTGTTCTCTTTCTCCCAGGTAATTAGTCTAATTGGTAGTAAAGACAAATTCATTGCTGAATACAATCCTTCCAAGGGTGCAGCAAAGAGGGTTGTAACAAAGATTTTAAAAACATGTAAAACGAATCTTATGCGTTCCTCCATTGTTGGTACCTTCGTAGGTATTCTGCCAGGTGCTGGCGGTGAAATTGCTTCCATTATCACTTATAACGAAACAAAGCGCTGGGACAAAAATCCTCAAAAATATGGTAAGGGTGCCATTGAGGGTGTTGTGGCCTCTGAGAGTGCCAACAACGCAGTTATTGGCGGCTCCCTAATTCCCATGTTAACCCTTGGTATCCCTGGCAGCGCTGTGGCAGCCATCATCATGGGTGGTCTGCTGGCCCATGGTATTGCCCCTGGCTTTAAGATCTTTTCCGAAAATGGTGATGTAGCTTACACCTTCATCATGTCCCTGATTGTAGCCAATATTTTAATGTTCGTAATAGGTTTAGCTTTAATTAAAGGTACTGCCCGGATTCTTAACGTACCTACCACCTTTGTTGGTGTTGGTGTAGTAGTACTTTCTGTCATTGGTTCCTATGCCATCCGTAACAGCATGGCGGATGTTGTCATGATGATTGTCTTTGGTTTAATTGGTCACTTTGGCTCCCGCATAGGGTTGGATACGGGTGCGATGGCTCTAGGTATTATCCTTGGCCACATTATTGAGGAAAATCTGGGCAAATCACTGGCCATTGCCGGTGCAGAGGGTTCCATATGGATTGTTTTCTTTACTCACCCCATTTCCTTAGTACTGATTCTTTTAACCTTGGCATCTGTGGTGACCCCATATTTCTTGAAAAAACGTGCAGCCAAGTCAGCGGCAGCTGAGGGAGGTGCATCCATTGAGTAATAAAATGGCGGATATCTTAACCGGTATTGTTACCCTTTTGGTGGCGGCAGCCTTTTATGTTCAGGGAGTTGATTTGGCGTTTGAAAGCAATATATTTCCCCTGGTCATTGAAGTGTTTTTGATCTTAACCGGTATTTTTATGCTGGTCAGAGGATTTCTGGACAAGAGTGGCAAAGCCATGGGTGATGCGAATATTGATTATCGCCGCGGCATGCTGATGGTACTGGCATCAGTGGTTTATGTTGCAGCAATTAGTTTTATTGGTTTTTATGTTTCCAGCTTCATATTCTTAGTGTTGATGTCTTGGTTCCTCAATGATAAAGGCCTAAACTTGAAATCCTTTGGTGTTTCTACCGTCTTTGCCTTGATCATGATTGTGGCTGTATACGGCACCTTCTCCATGTTCCTAGACGTGCCGACTCCTGTAGGTATCCTTTTCTAAAAAACCCTTATGCCCTTGTCAGCAGACAGGGGTTATAAGTTGCCGAGACCAACAACTTTTAAAAAAAGACGGGTTGCGTACAAATTTGATATTACGAGGAGTTGCCTGGCTGATGTTGACTTTGCTATGATTCGTTCGATAAGCGGCTTATAGCAAAATCAATATAAAACATAATAAGGTACATGATTATTGAACGAAGGGAGGAAACAATCCAATTAAAATTTTTTAAATAACTGATGATCAATTAACATATCAAGGAAAAGAGGTGCTATGCAATGTTAGAACAAATGCTGGCAGGTTTGCTGAATGCATTGACTCCGATTAACTTACTAGTTGCTTCAATGGGCATGGCAGGCGGTATCATTATTGGTGCTCTCCCTGGGCTAACAGCTACCATGGGTGTGGCCCTGATGGTGCCCCTGACCTTTGCCATGGAGCCCTCAACGGGCCTTGTCCTGTTAGGTGCCATTTATTCCGGTGCTATTTATGGTGGTAGTAACTCAGCCATCTTGATTAATACGCCCGGAACACCTTCGGCGGTAGCCACAACCTTTGATGGCTGGCCCCTTTGCCGTCAGGGTAAGGCCGATGAGGCATTAATTTCATCCTTATTTTCCTCCTCCTTCGGAGGTATTATCGGTACTTTGTTTTTAGCCTTTTTAGCAGTACCTATGGCTACCGCATCTTTGAAGTTTGGTGCTCCGGAGTTCTTCTGGCTCTGTATCTTTGGTTTAAGTACCATTGCAGCCATGTCCATGGACAATGTAGCCAAGGGTCTGATTTCCGGGGGTATCGGTTTGTTGATTGCCGGTATTGGCTTAGACCCCATGCTTGGTACACCTAGGTTTACCTTTGGCTCTGATGCCTTGGTGGCAGGTATTGATGTTATTCCGGCCATGATTGGTTTGTTTTCTTTCTCCCAGGTAATTAGTCTAATTGGTAGTAAAGATAAATTCATTGCTGAATACAATCCCTCCAAGGGTGCAGCAAGGAGGGTTATAACAAAGATTTTAAAAACATGTAAAACGAATCTGATGCGTTCCTCCATTGTTGGTACCTTCGTAGGTATTTTGCCAGGTGCTGGCGGTGAGATTGCTTCCATTATCACTTATAACGAAACTAAGCGTTGGGATAAGAACCCCCAAAAATATGGTAAAGGTGCCATTGAGGGTGTTGTGGCCTCTGAGAGTGCCAACAACGCAGTTATTGGCGGTTCCCTAATACCCATGTTAACCCTTGGTATCCCTGGCAGCGCTGTGGCAGCCATCATTATGGGTGGTCTGCTGGCCCATGGTATTGCCCCTGGTTTTAAGATCTTTTCGGAAAATGGTGATATAGCTTATACCTTCATCATGTCCCTGATTGTGGCCAACATTTTAATGTTCTTTATTGGTTTAGCTTTAATTAAAGGTACTGCCCGAATTCTTAACGTACCTACCACCTTTGTTGGCGTTGGTGTAGTAGTACTTTCTGTCATTGGTTCCTATGCCATCCGTAACAGCATGATGGATGTGGCCATGATGATTGTCTTTGGTTTAATTGGTCACTTTGGCTCCCGTATAGGGTTGGATACGGGTGCAATGGCTCTAGGTATTATTCTTGGCCACATTATTGAGGAAAACCTGGGCAAATCACTGGCCATTGCCGGTGCAGAGGGTTCCATATGGATTGTTTTCTTTACTCACCCTATTTCCTTAGTACTGATTCTTTTAACCTTGGCATCTGTAATGACCCCATATTTCTTGAAAAAACGTGCAGCCAAGTCATTAGCAGCTGAGGGAGGTGCATCCATTGAGTAATAAAATGGCGGATATCTTAACTGGTATAGTTACTCTATTAGTAGCAGCGGTTTTTTACCTGCAGGGAATCGATTTACAATTCGAAAGCAAAATATTTCCTCTGGTAGTTGAAGTGTTTTTGGTCTTAACCGGTTTTTTTATGCTGGTCAGAGGATTTTTGGACAAGAGTGGCAAATCAATGGCCGCTGTGAATATTGATTATCGCCGTGGCGTGCTGATGGTAGTGGCATCAGTGGTTTATGTTGCAGCAATTAGTTTTATTGGTTTTTATGTTTCCAGCTTCGTATTCCTATTATTGATGTCTTGGTTCCTTAATGATAAAGGCTTAAACTTGAAATCCTTTGGCGCTTCCACAGCCTTTGCAGTGATTATGATTGTGGCAGTATATGGCACCTTTTCGATGTTCCTGGATGTCCCGACTCCTACGGGAATTTTCTTCTAAAGTGTTGTCTATGACAAAAGAGCTCTGTTCTAAACTCAGAACAGGGCTCTTTCGTTATTATTTTTTGAGAGCGTATAAAGAAGAACAGGTGAAAAAAGCCAGAAAAAGGGGAAATGTGGAGTCAAATAGAAAATATGGCGAGACAAGACTATATTTCGCAGGTTTGTTAGTTGACTTGCAAAAATAACAGTGTTACAGTTATATCAAGGTAATACCACATACCAATATAGATTTGAGCTTACGGAAGGTTAGCGTATAGTAACCCTCTGTGAAAGTTCTATAGACAATACATAATAATGAGGAGGAGTTTCCGTGATTAAATTCTTGGTACACGACCCCGAAGATATGGTTGGGGTAGCAGTGGCTGACATCGAAGCTGGTGAAACTGTAACCGGTAAAATTCAAGACTCTGACCAAACCATCGAAATTAAAGCAGTTAGCAACATTCCTCTGGGCCACAAAATTGCCCTGAAAGACATTGCCAATGGTGAAAGAATGATCAAGTACCATATCCCCGTTGGTAAAACCGTAGCTGACATCAAAAAAGGTGAACACGTACATACTCACAACTTGAAAACGGAAAGGTGGTAAACATTATGAACATCCCAACTTTTATGGGTTATCGCCGTGAAAACGGTGCAGTTGGTTGCCGTAACCACGTAATTATTTTACCAGTAGATGATATTTCCAACGCAGCCTGCGAAGCAGTTGCCAAACATGTACAAGGCACCATGGCTTTACCTCACCCCTATGGCCGCCTGCAGTTTGGTGAAGATTTGGATCTGCACTTCCGTACCCTTATCGGTACTGGCTGCAACCCCAACGTTGCTGCTGTAGTTGTTATTGGTATCGAACCCAACTGGACCAATCTGGTTGTTGAAGGTATTGCTAAGACTGGTAAACCAGTTGCTGGTTTCTACATTGAGCGTCATGGTGACTTCAAAACCGTGGAAATGGCTTCCTGGAAAGCCAAAGAATTCGTTCAGTACGCCACTGAACTGCAAAGAACTGAATGCAAACTAAATGAACTAACCGTTTCCACCAAATGTGGTGAGTCTGACACCACCTCTGGTTTAGCTGCTAACCCCTCCATCGGTCGTCTGTATGACCGCCTGGACCCCATGGGTCTGACCCTGTTCTTTGGTGAAACCTCCGAGTTAACCGGTGGTGAACACTTAGTAGCAGAGCGTTGCGCTACCCCAGAAGTAAGAGAAAAGTTTATGCAGACTTGGACCGCTTATGATGAGTTCATTAAGAGCCAAGGTGTAGACCTGTGCGGCACCCAGCCCACCCAGGGCAACATCGCCGGCGGCTTAACCACCATCGAAGAAAAAGCCCTTGGCAACATCCAAAAGATCGGTAAAGTAGCCAAAGTACAAAGCGTACTGACTCCAGCTGAAGCTCCCCAGGGCAAAGGTCTGCATTTCATGGATACTTCC
>NZ_CEVWQM010000048.1:0-6564 GCF_982386235.1 Desulfotomaculum sp.
ACATTGGCTACATCAAGTAAATGGTAGTATGAAGAGCCGGATGCCTTAATTGGGCACGTCCGGTTCTGTGAGGGTACCAGGGCCAATTTAACCATAGAGCAGCAGCCTCCTAAGTTAAAGAGCCCTGCTCTACTCGACCTCCCCGCGGGACCACTTTAACTTACTAAAGCACATATCGCTAAACTTTTCCGCTGGTCAACATAGCGGGGTTTTGACGTATTATTTATTATCGGAACCATTTTAATGCTAATAAACTCAAAAATGTTTGAGCCGGAATGCTGCCGGTCTAAGGATATTCCTTTCTAAAGCCTTCTAACCTCATCCCATTTCATACTTCCTTCCTCCTTTAACTCAACCTAACATCCTGACTGTTTTATTAAATGATATATCATAAACCCAAAAATCCAACCGCAATAATTACTGATCTGGAAAAAACCGGAAGGGACTCACCGGCACTTCCGGAATTTACCTGATTATTGCCATGCACGGCGGAATATAGTTTCCTAAAGTCAGGAAATTGGCTTAAAAATAAATATGCTTTACGCTATGTATTTCAATTGAGTTGCATACGAATAAAGGCGCTATGTGATTTTAGATAGAGCCTTTATGTTAAATGCGCCAATAGACAAAATATTCCGAATTACTACAATATCTATAATTCTTATCTATATTATGGAAGCGTATAATGTTATTAGAAGACGCTTTAAACATCATGGACAGAATCAACCATTATCCATTATAGGAGGGTGATTTATGCCATTACCATTAGAAGGGGTTAAAGTGTTAGATTTATCGAGATATCTTCCCGGGCCGTTCTGTACTCAGATATTAGCTGACTTCGGGGCGGAGATCATTAAAGTGGAGGACCCCAAGGGAGGAGATCTTGGGCGATTGCTGCCACCACTAGTCAACGGTGAAAGTACTCGATTTTACACGGTGAATCGAAATAAGAAGAGCATCACACTGGATCTCAAGAAGGAAGAAGGCAAAGCTCTTTTCAAAAGGCTGGTGACTACCTGTGATGTAGTTATTGATCAGTTCCGTCCTGGAGTTATGACAAAATTAGGGTTAGACTATGAAAAGCTAAAGGCAATAAACCCAGGGATCATTTATTGTGCAATTACTGGGTATGGTATGAGTGGGCCACTTCGGGATGCTGCGGGACATGACCTGAATTATCTTAGTTTAGCGGGTGTAACGGAACTTACTGGTAATTACCGGGGTATGCCAGCCATGTCCGGGGTCCAGATCGCTGATATTGCAGGAGGAACCTTATACGCTGTGATTGCGATTCTTCTTGCATTGATGCACCGGGCTAAGACGGGTCAGGGGCAACTTTGTGATATCGCCATGCTAGACGGTTCCATTAGCCTGCTGTCCTATACCCTAGGGGAGTGGTCAGGTGGGAGTAAACTACCGGAAAGAGGCAACGATCTTCTGACCGGAGGATATGCTTGCTATCATATTTATGAAACAAAAGATAAGAAGTATATCAGCTTAGGGGCAATAGAAGGAAAGTTTTGGGCAGAGTTTTGTGAAAAGATTAATCGAAAAGAATATATTAAAATCCAATTGAATCCGAATCAGCAGTTGGAGATGATAAAAGATATTAGGGTGGTCATGCTAGAAAAGACACGCGACGAATGGGTTGATTTTTTTGCCAATAGTGATATTTGCCTCACACCCGTCCTTGCCCTTGATGAGATGTGTAGTCATCCACAAGTGGCGGCACGGGATATGATTATAGAACTAACCAGTGATAATAAGGATGGTAAGGATATCGTTCTGACAGGTACTCCGATCAAATTGTCCGAGTCTCCGGGGGAAGTAAAGCTTACATTCCCGAAACTAGGTGAACATAATGAAGAGATTTTTTTGGCGGCAGGATGCACGCGTGAAGAACTTGAGGAATTTAAGAGAAGGCAAGTGATTTAGAAGGTTTTCATTTAAGGCGGACGCTTGTTTTCTTGACATTAATATGCCCAAACTGCAAGGAATTGACGCGGCGGCCAAAGAGGAGCGGCTGTCTTATAGCAGCCGCCCCTTTCATTATAGTAGAGTCCATAGCACAAATAGTTAGGCTCTGGCGGCACTCAGGCCGCTAAGATAAGCAGTGGAGAAGGCGATTTGCAAATTATATCCCCCTGTTAAAGCATCGACATCGATTATTTCACCGGCGAAATAAAGCCCTTGAACAATTTTAGATTCCATGGTCGAAGGGTTGATTTCTTTGACATGAATGCCGCCGCTGGTCACAATCGCTTCATTTAACGGGCGGGTGCCGGTGACGGTTAAAGGGATACCTTTTAGCGTGTGCACCAGCAGATCCCGCTCTTTTTTGCTAATTTGATTGACCGGCTTGTGTATATCCAGGCCGGACAATTGCAAAAAGGTGGCAATCATTCTTTTGGGCAGTAAATCATCAAAGGTGTTTTTTAATTGTTTGACGCTGTATTTATTAAAATCCCTTTGCAAACGAGCATCTAATTGTTCATCGGTCAATGCTGGTTTTAAGTCAATGCTTATTTGTATCGGTTTATTGGTCGGTGGGTGGATATGCTTTTTAATAAGGCTGCTAATGCTAAGAATAATTGGTCCGGATACGCCAAAGTGGGTAAAAATCATTTCCCCGAACTGTTCCGCCTGAACTTTGTTATTGATAATAGCTTTAACGGATACATTTTTCAGGGTTAGACCTTGCAGGTCTTTAACCCATTTTTCTTGGGTTATTAGGGGAATTAAAGCGGGTTTGGGCTCTATGATGGTATGGCCCAGCTGCTGGGCCATTTTGTAGCCGTCCCCGGTGGAGCCTGTTTGCCTATAAGACATGCCCCCGGTGGCCAGAATTACTTTGGGGGCGGAAATTTGTTTATCGTCATGTAAAAGTACACCGGTTACCCGGTGATTCTTAACGAGTATTTTTTTGATTTCCGTTTGCAATTTAATACATACATTGCCTAGTTGCATGTTTTTTTGCAGTGCTTTAATAATATCGCTGGATTTATCCGATGCGGGAAAAACCCGATTGCCGCGTTCCACCTTGGTTGGTACGCCCAAAGACGTCAGCAGTGCTAAAAGGTCGTTATTATCAAATGTTTTAAAAGCACTATATAAAAATTTGGGGTTAGTCATGACATGATGGAAAAAATCATCCCTGTCTCCATAATTGGTAACATTGCACCTGCCTTTACCGGTAATAAATAACTTTTTGCCCAGTTTATCATTCTTCTCTAATAAAATCACTTTTAATCCCTTAACTGCTGCAGTGGATGCACTAAGCATACCTGCAGGACCACCGCCAACCACGATTAGATCGCAATTCATTTCTTTGCCCCCAAATATTGTAATAATAACATTATAAGTCAAATGGTCTGTATAACAAATTATTAAATCAATAATTTACTATCCAGTAGGCCCGTAATGTAATGGCGGTAAAATAATTTTACAGAAGGAACGTATGATTCAGGGGGCAGTCCAATAAAGAGTACATTCTAAATTTTAAATTTTTCAACTAACACATTAAGATTACCTGCTAACTTATCTAAACTTTCGGTGGCTGCGGATGTTTCTTCCATGGTGGCAGTTTGCTCCTCGGTGGTGGCTGCAACATTTTGGATGCCTGCGGTGACCTGTTGGGTCGACGCTGCTATTGTCTGCACCTGCTCGTTTAGTTCCTTAACAGTATGGATAATTTCAGTAAAATCGAGTCCGACTTCTTTAGCAATCTGGTTTCCTTGTTCAACTTTTTGGTTACCTAACTGTACGGCATTCAAAGAATGCTTGGCCACTTCGTTAATATCATTAATTAAACCTTTAATCTCGTTGGTAGAACGGGCTGATTGTTCAGCCAGCTTTCTTACTTCATCGGCTACTACGGCAAAGCCTCTACCCGCTTCACCGGCTCTGGCAGCCTCGATAGCTGCATTTAAGGCCAATAGGTTGGTCTGGTCGGCAATGTTGTTAATAACCTCAACAAATTGACCTACTTTACGGATAGCTGTGTTTAAGGATCCAATTGAGGTATTTATTTCCGTTGTAGCTTGGGCAATTTCATTCATTTGAACGGTTATCATTCCTACACCTTTGTACCCCTTGTCCGCATGTTTTGCAGCTAAATCAGCTTTATTTGCAGCTGCATGGATGGTTTTACCTATATTTTCAAAGGTACCAGAGATTTCATTCATAGTGGCAGCGGTTTCAGAGGCGCCGGCAGCAGTCTGGTGAGCCTGGCTGGTTAACTGCTGGGCGGCTTCATATAATTGTTCGGTGGAGTTCTTTATATTTTCAATAACTTCCTTAAAGCCACCCTGCATTTTGTTTAATGCTTTAGCTAGATCACCTAATTCATTGTCCGACGAATATTGAATTGACTCCCTAAAGTCCCCTTCTCCAAATTTTGCCGCACCTGCTGCCATTTCTTTGATTGGCTTATTAATTGTTTGATTTAACATCCGGTATAATAAAATTGTACTTATGACCACCACAAATAAGATGGTAATGATAAAAAACCGGATAGTGCTTACGGTGGTCTGGCCGTTCTGCTGGCCCTCGTAATCCAACTGCCGCTGACTGTAAAGAGCTAATTCATTAGCGGCAAGGATATTTTGGTCTATGGAAAGATTAATTTTACGAAGGGTCTCGTTTATCATTTCAATGTTGCTGCCTTGCTGATCCTCTTTTTTTAGTTTTACGGTTTCATTAACATCATTTTCATAGGCGGCATGTTTGTCTGATAAATCCTTTAATCGTTTTTGACCCTCGGTGCTAGAAATCTTTTCCCCTAAGAATGAACGCTTAGCCTTAAAGTCGTTGTTATCCCCCGCAGCAAAGAGTAAGTATTTTTCATCGCCCGTAGATAAAAAAGACCGTATATTTAATGCGTGGCTCTCAAAAATAGCAACTAAATCCTTTGCCTCACTAACTGCTCTGGCATCTTTATCAATTAATTCGCTATAAGAGTTGTCAATATTAGTCATTTGTATGAATGCGTAGCCACTAATGGCTACAATTACTAGCAATAGACAAAAGAAAATGCCCATTAATCTACTTTTTACACTGGCTAAAAACCGTAGTTTTTTTGCTTTTTTTCTTGCAGAACTTTTTACCATTATTTTTCCTCCTTACAGAATAAATGTGTATTATTAATCCCCTTTCTGTAAGTTTTTCAGGAATTTATCCGTTACGTAAAATTGGTTTTTTTCTAATTTTTCCTTGTCACGGGCTGTTATTCTTCCTTGTTCTTCAAAGAATGTGGCTAGTTCTTGCATATTGCTGATTAACGGACTGTTATTCTTGGCATCAACATGAAATAAGCTTAATTGTTCGTTTAAATCAAAGACAGGTCGCAACTCAAATTCCTTCTGAATCATTTCTTCACTTATGTTCATTTTTGCAGAATTATTATAATAATCATAAAGAGCACTTTCACATTCGACTGGGTTTTTCTTCATTTCATTTAAACCTCTTATGTACATTTCCAACCACTTGTTAACTAAATCCGGATTTTGATCGGCAAAGTCTTTATCCGCCACAACTAAGCCCAATACCTTTGCTCCTGCGGCCTTTCCAGATGAAACTTTAACCCAACCCTTTTCTTCTGCCTTATAACTAGAGGGAGCCCAAAATTGAACAATATCGCCTTGGCCTTCTTCAAAAAATTTAAAGGCTTGGCCTGGATCTGTGTTTACTATTTTAACCTCATTCGAATTTACCCCTATTGCCTTTAAAGTGGCTAAGGTGGCAAAGTGGCCGGTAGACATGGAGGTTGTAAGTATGATTTTTCCCTTATAATCCTCAGGTGAGCCATAAATATCTGGGTGCTTGGGGTTAGCCCCTTTATTTTGAAGCAACGGACTATCTGGTCTTACCCAAAGATCATTGGTCTGCGACTCATCGTTAGAGATAGCAATGATGTAGCTATCATAACGTAACGCTGCCAGTAGGGATGGAGCGGCACCCATAACGCCAATATCCCACTCCTTCTTACCAAGTGCCGCCACTTGATCGCCACCCGCCGTGTAGCTCTTGAAATCGACACTAATTCCTGCTTCCTTTGCCCAGCCCTTTTGTATTCCCAGCCAGGTGGGCAAAGCATGGTAAGCAGGCTGATGGGCAACTCTCACCACGGGTAGCCCATTCTTACTCTGGATATTTGCGGTTTCTGTTTTACTACAGCCAAATAAAAAAAGTGCTAAAAGAACAATCATAAAAATTATTTTTTTCAATATCAATACCTCCTGAACATATGATCCTCCCAAAAGAAAAAGCAGAGCCGTCTAACTTGCTCTGCAAGAATGTTCGACGGCTTGGCAGTCATGGCCAATGTGGCTTTAGACCCATAGCTTTGCGTCCCTAACTTTCGATAGGTTTGCCATTATCGTTAAATCATTTTTAGTTAAAAAGTGGTATTGTAATATGTAAATAACCTGGATTCCCGGAAACTCATAACGAGGCCGGAGGGGTAATACCTAAGTGTTTATAAATTTCCTTCTGCTTCTCAAGAATCTCGCCAACCCGCAGTTTCTGGCCAGGCAATTCAAAGCATTCAATAACATCAAGTTTATC
>NZ_CEVWQM010000049.1:0-6513 GCF_982386235.1 Desulfotomaculum sp.
CGAAATTAGCAACCTGACCTCTGGTTTCAGTGAGATCATTGCCGAAATCTCCAACATTGAGTCCGCTGTCTTCAGTGAAACCTTTGGACTCAGTGAAATCAAAGCTGAAATTTCCACTATTGAATCTGCCGTATTTAGTGAAACCTTTGGCTTAAGTGAGATTCAGGCGGAGGTTTCCAATATCGAAGCTGCGGTCTTTAGCCTAACCTTTGGTCTGGAAGAAATTCAATCTGAAGTATCTGAAATACTCTCCATTGTAAGCACACTTAATCTTGAATGCCCAGGTGCTTTGTTATCGGATATTAAATCAGAAGTTTCCGCCATTGAATCTGCTGTATTTAGCCCCACCTTTGGCTTACAGGAAATTAAATCCGAAATCTCTAGTATTGAATCCGCTGTCTTCAGTGAAACCTTTGGTCTGATAGAAATTAAATCGGAAGTATCTAGCATCCTAAGCATCGTAGAGGCTGGGGTATTAGGCGGCAATCTCTTTACTACTGGTCCTTTTACGACCAAAACGGGTGAAAATGCCATTGAAGTTCAGGCCTTTAATACGACTGACTCCATCCAAAGTGTAACCTTCTATATCAGGGAATCAAACGATTGTGTTAGCCCGGCTTCAGATGTTCTCTCACTGGACCTTCCTCCTTGCTGCGGTGACAGAGACTTCTTCGGTGGGGGATTACTTCCCGTAATACCGATCGTTGTCGGAGATAGCTACATTATCTTTGCTGAGACCAGTGCCACCTTCGGTATCAGTTTATACGCCTTAGGAAGAACGGTTTTGGCTGGAGTAATCGGTTTGGCTGCCCCAGGTAATACAGAGTTTCAGTCAACCGCTTGGATACCAGTAGGTACCATGTGCACCTAGCATTAAGCAAAGTTGAATCCTCTATGTATGGAAATTAGTATAAAGATACTAAGCTAAAAACTAGCCGGTAACAACATTACCGGCTAGTTTTTTTATGTAAATTTCCTCTAAAACTGCCAGTCAAGGCACATTTAGCTTACTCTGTCATATTATGTAAAAGAAATAAACAAAGGAGGTCTTCTTTATGTGGAATTGGGATGAAAAAAATCCCTGGGACAAATGGGGCAAAAAACAGCATTGTGGTAAAGATCAGTGGGATTGCAATCCCCCTGAAGACGATTGTCAAGACCATGATCCCTGTAACGATTTTGATTGTTGTCCTGATCCGGCATTGTTACACAAAATTATCAAAGCCATTTGTATTTTAAAAAGAGAAATTGATAGCTTGGGAAAATTACTTTGCGATCCCAGATTTGGATTAAAAGAAATTAAAAGAGAAGTAAGAAACATCGAGCGGGGGGTTTTCAGTCCTACTTTTGGTCTACCGGAAATCAAAGCAGAGGTCTCTGAAATTCTGGACATTGTAAGGGATCTGGAAATTGAATTTCCTATTACACTGCTCAACGACATTAAGGCAGAAGTCTCAAATATTGAGTCTGCTATTTTCAATCCTACCTTCGGTTTAGAAGAAATTAAAGAAGAAGTATCTGCCATTGAAAGTGCTGTATTTAACCCAACCTACGGTTTACTGGAAATCAAATCTGAAGTATCACTGGTTGAAACCATTGTTGGCGGCATTCAGGATATGATTGATAATAGTACCTTTGGCCTAGAGGAAATCAAATCCGAGGTTTCTGAGATCCTCGCCATTGTTACCGATATCGTATTAAACCCTGTCTTTGGTATCAGTGAAATTAAAGCTGAAGTATCCGCCATTGAAAATGCCGTGTTCAGTCCTACCTTTGGCCTAGAGGAAATCAAATTCGAGGTTTCTGAAATTCTCTCCCTGGTCAGCAACCTCGACATCGATATTGTAATCCCCATTACTCTGCTTAATGACATTAAGTCAGAAGTTTCTGCCATTGAGTCTGCTGTATTCAGCCCTACCTTTGGTTTAGAAGAAATTAAAGAAGAAGTATCTGCCATTGAAAGTGCTGTATTTAACCCAACCTACGGTTTACTGGAAATTAAATCTGAAGTCAGCCAAATTCTAGCTAACCAAACGGAAAGCCCCTCCCTCTTCCTGTCCAGCGGCCCCTACCTAAGAGAGTGTGAAGAGGAAAACGTGGTTGTCAAAGCCCTGAACAATACCACAGAGGCACAAACCGTTACCTTTATCGTACGTCCCCTTGGTTTTGCTCCACCACTCTGCCCACCCTTTGCAACCATAACCTTTGACCTTGAACCATGTTCCTCTGCGGAAGAGTTGCTAGACCTTACAGATGTACCCTTTAATGTTGAAATTAGGGTCATTCGTTCTGATGCAGGAGTTCTTGTTTATGCAGCTACCACCACCTGCTCCGGCAGAAAGGTTACTAATTTTAAATCTTCAGACTTTGTTTCTGTACCCACTTTCTGTACGACGGTATGTGATCCTGTATTCTAAAAGCCCTAAGGAGTGTCGCAAAACTACAAACGACACTCCTTTTTTATTTGGCTCTGTTAATGTTCATTAACGCTAACAGCCCTTCATTTTCACGTCTTTGCTCCTTCTACATATAATGGCATATAACGTCTTAGGAGGAGTACCATGATTTCGCTATGTATGATTGTTAAAAATGAGGAACACAATTTAGCCCGGTGTCTAAACAGTGCCAAGGATTGTGTGGATGAGATGATCATTGTGGATACTGGTTCTGAAGATGCTACCGTATCGATTGCAGAACAGTTTGGCGCAAAAATTTTCCATTATCAATGGAATGAAGATTTCGCCGCTGCACGCAACTTTGGTCTCGATCAGGCCAAGGGCGATTGGATTCTTTATTTAGATGCCGATGAGGAACTGGAACCTAATTGCTCCGAGCGCATAAAGGCCCTTACAAAACGCTCCAACGTAGAAGCCTATATCTTTCAGATTACTAACCTTACCGACAACAATGATCCATTAAAACACGTTAATGTTCGGATGTTTAGAAATAAACCGGCCTACCGCTTTGAGGGAAAACTGCATGAACAGATTATCAGCTCCATTACTCCCCGGGCCAAGGGTACCCCTGTCATTAACTCAGGGATTAATATTCTTCACTATGGCTACCTGGCCTCTGAATTTATTGCAAAAAACAAAGCCCGGCGCAACCACCGAATTAATATGAAATTGGTGGAACAGGATCCTAACAATCCCTTTTATCTTTTTAGCCTGGGTGGTTCCTGTGTCAACCTCAACAACTTGGAAGAAGCAATTTCTAATTATAGTAAAGCCTTACAATATGTAAACATTCGGGCCATGTATGCACCAAGTATCTTTGTTTCATTGACCTCCTGCCTATTGAAGCTGGGCAGGATCGACGAGGCAGTAACACATATTGAAAAATGCAAAGCCCATTATCCTGATTACGTTGATATTCATTATATCGATGGAGAGCTTTTTAATTCCCTGGGTCATATTAGAAGGGCCATTACTTCCTTTGAAAAATGCCTCCAGCTAGGTGAACAGTGTCAGGGGAAGTACACCACCAGAACAGGTGTCGGCAGCTTTTTGCCCAATTTTAAGCTGGCGGAAATATACAAAAAAATAGGTAATCATAAAAAAGCCCTCCACTATCAATTACAGGGACTAAGACTTAAAAATAATGATATGCAACAATATGTTAACCTAGCTAAGTTATTAAAAGCTTCTCTACAGGATGGGAAGCAGGTTTACACGCTATTAAAGAAAAATGTTAAGCACGCGGATAAAAACACTGAAAAATTAATGTTATCCCGTATGCTTTATGAAATTGAGGAATATGAACTGGCTATCAGACTCTTTGAGCAATTATCCAAAATCAAACCAGAAATTTATTATTATATGAGTAGATCCCTGGTAAAAATTGGCCGTTATCAGCAGGCTGTTTCTATATTACCTGAAATTAATGACTCCCATCAGAGACAAAGGATATTCCTTGAGTTGGTTGCAAAATTCTGGGCCACCGGTTCACCAAGGGATCTATTACCCTATTTAGAACAGGATCTTCCCCTGGATGAGGAATTTATTGATTACCTTAAAGGTATCAATGATTTGTTATTGAAACAAACAACGGAAATAGAACTTAATCCCCATAACTATTATTTTAATGAGATTATCAATGAGCTATTAGAACACAAAGCATTTGCCCTAGTTCTAAGTATATTGAATCTATGTGGTTTTGATAACACCGAAATAATTAACCTTTTAACGTCTGATCCTCCCCATGAAGGGCGATTTGAGATGGCTGCCCGTCTTGCTATAAATGAACTAAAAATTAATCAAAGCACTCATGAAAAATACTATGCCCTGGGTAGGTATTTTTATAATAACCAGGAATACGACTCCGCTCAAACTATGTTGCATAAAGCCCTGGCTCTGCATGCTGCCGAAAAGGTTCGGAATCTCCTCCAGGAGATTTATTTAAAGCAAACCCTCAATATGATTCAAGAGGCCCTTAAAAATTATCCCGACAATGCAGATTTTATGCGTCAGTTGATTAAACTGCAAATGAAATCAGACCAAAAAACTCTGCTCAAGGGGGTGCATTAAGTGCCTTCCATAAGCCTTTGTCTTATCGCTAAAAACGAAGAACATTCCATTGGCCGCTGTCTTAAAAGTGCGAAGCCCTTTGTGGATCAAATTGTGGTGGTGGATACCGGCTCCACAGATTTTACCGTAGAAATCGCTGAGGAAATGGGTGCAGAGGTCTACCATCACCTTTGGCAGGATGACTTTGCTCTGGCCCGTAATAAATCCCTGGAAAAAGCCAGCGGAGACTGGATCTTATTTTTAGACTGTGATGAAGAACTAGAAGCCAAAACAGCACCCCTGCTAAGGGAAGTGGTGAAAAGTGAAAACTATGATGGTTACTGGGTGAATATGGTAAACATGTTCAATAACAAGCCCAGCACACTTTTTCAGGGCTTCCGGCTCTTTCGCAACAGCCCCCTGCATCGCTTTGAATGCCCCATCCATGAGCAGGTCTTACCATCGGTTATCCGAAACTCTTCCCCTAAAAAAATTGGCAAGTCTAATATAACCATTTACCATTATGGTTACGAAAATGACGAGACCACTCAGCGCAACAAAATTGAACGAAACCTCCGCATCTTGCAAAAGGCCATGCAGGACTATGGCAACACAGGCTTTATTCCTTTCTATATTGCCGTAGAGCAGCAAAAGCTGGGCAATTTTCAAAAGGCATTGGAATTTTATCAGCAATCTTTGCAAAGAACAGATTTAAAGGAATCCTACGCACCAGCCATGGTTCGCAGCATGGTAAATTGCTATCTGGTACTGGGGCAATATCAAGATGGTTTGGTCTTTGCCGATAAATACGTAAAGGTTTACCCCAATTATACGGATTTGGTTTATTTAAAAGGAATCCTTTACTATAACCTCGGTAATACAAATGAATGCCTTACTTGTATGAACCAGTGTATCGCCATGGGTGCCCCTCCCATACAGCTCTTTTCCGTGCAGGGTATAGCCGATGAAAAACCCAGGGAAATAATCTTTGAGCTATTAGCTGCTAAGTTGCAAGAAGGTTTAGAACTGGTAAATCAAAGTAAAACCAGCCAAGCTTTTACAGTAATAAATAGTGTATTTACTCAGCTAAAAAAGACACCATTCGAAGATATTTATAATAAAATGATACAAACGATGATCAACAAGTTTACAGGTGCCCAATAAACCAACAAGAAAAAGGAGCAGTTTCCCCAGGACTGCTCCTTTTTCTTGTTGATTTATGCCATGGCCATCTTCAAGATAACGGATGGCTAATCCTGCTACAATAGAACTTCACAATTATCACCGATTAGCAAATTCAAAGGCTCCTTCACATGTAACGAACGCTCGATTTTACAATTATACCCAATGATGCTGTCCCTCAATTGATCAATATTAGCCAGTTGGCAATTTTCCATCACCACAGAGTACTGTAAATTTACATTGTTAAGGATGGTACCGGAACCGATCGATGTATGGGGACCGATATAGGATCTATGGACGGTCACATTTTCTCCAATTCTAACCGGGCCGCAGATGATGCTTTGACTAACCTTTGAACCCTTACCCAATTCCACTGGCCCCTTCAGCAAACTTTCTTGATCCACTTCCCCCTCAATGTTTAGCCCCGTTTGTTCTTCTAGAATAATGCGATTAGCTGCCAATAGTTCTTCTTTTCTACCGGTATCCAGCCACCAACCGTCCATGACCCTGGCTTCCACCCGGCAGTTCAGATCAACTAGTTTTTGAATGGCATCTGTTATTTCTAATTCCCCGCGTTTAGAGGGGATAATCCCATTAACTGCTTGATGAATGACAGGCCGAAATAGGTAAACCCCTACTACCGCAAGGTTACTGGGAGGTACCTGGGGTTTTTCAAACAGCCTAATAATCCGATTATGCTCATCAATGATAGCTACCCCAAATCTTCTAGGATCTTCCACACTTTTTAATTGAATAATTGCATCGGCATTGGAATCCCTAAATTCATTTACAATCTCTTTTATTCCTTTTTGAATGAGATTATCTC
>NZ_CEVWQM010000050.1:0-5319 GCF_982386235.1 Desulfotomaculum sp.
TGGACCCTATCGTCAATGGCTGGAACGGGCGACTTCTTTCCGGCTCAGTCTTCCCTTTCATAATCGTGGATGCAATAGTCATCAAGATCCGTGAAAACAACAGGGTGTGCCCTCACAGCGCTCTTATTGCCATAGGTGTTAACGAGGATGGTTACCGGGAAATCCTCGGTATGAAAATCGGAAACAGTGAAACAGAAGAAAGCTGGTCTGAGTTCTTTACCTGGTTAAAGGGTCGTGGCCTAAGAGGCGTTGATTTTGTGGCTTCCGACAACCATGGTGGTCTTGTTAATGCGGTAGCCAGATGTTTTCAAGGAGCCACATGGCAGCGGTGCCAGACCCATTTTACACGTAGCAAACTCGGGGAGAAAAGCGCTCCCCCTCGTAAGGGTACCGTTTACCACTCGCATTATGTCGAATTTCACCGAACGGAAAAAGTATGTTGCCCTGCGAGGCTTCTTTCACATAACGTTTGTTATGGGAACGAGCACTAAAAATCCAATTCAAATTCACCTTTTGATTGTAGCAATGATTAATATTAGGCGGCACCAAACGGGATAGCTTTCCCATTACAAGAAGCATTGTGTAACAGTGATTTTATCCTGGTTGATGCCATTCATGACCGCATAATTTTATGTTGTGCATAAAAGCTATATTGTTCCTCTTGGCGGTTAGTCACTTTAGACGGGAGGCTGGCCGCGACGGAGCGGCCTAAAAAAGAGTAATTTTTAAACAAAAGAAGGAATTTCAGATCAAAACACGAAATTACCCCTAGATACCATTTTTGGATATTAACATGAGACTTGATACATGAGAAAACAAAAATAACCTAAGAATCGTGGACAAACGCTTAGATATGATGATTGGATATGATGATTGATTTTTCAGGGAATTTTCGGGCGTAATTGTCCTGAAAAAAAATTGCAGGGAAGGGAATGATGCCATAAAAACAAAAAGATTTTCTATTCGCTAAATAGTTGACGCTAACGATTGTATTGGTAATGTAACATTGTCAACTATTTACGGCAGCAATATTCAATCGTGCATGGCGGTATACTCGAAAAAAAATTTAGAAAGGTGGGGTCTGTAATGGGTAAATTAGATGGGAAAGTAGTGGTTGTGACCGGTTCGGTTTCAGCGATTCCTGGTTTTGACTCTATTGGTTCGGCAACAGTTCGTGAAGCATTAGCTGAAGGCGCAAGAGGGGTAGTTGTGTCCGACATTAACGACAAATTGGGTGAAGCCTTTGTTAAGGAATTAAATGAGGAATACGGTGAAGGACACGCAATATTTGTTCACACCGACGTATCTCAACCAAAAGATGTTGAAAATTTATTTAAAACTACAGAAAAGGTTTATGGAACTGTAGATGCAATTATGGCTAATGCCGGCGTGGTAACTGCAGAAGATTTCGATAAAGATCCGGAAGAAGTTTTGAAATCTCGTAAATTTATTCAAAGCATCAATGAAGATGGGGTATTCTATACAGTATTATATGGATCTCGTTTAATGATCAAACATGGAACAAAAGGTTCAATTGTAATGGTTTCCAGTATTCATGGCGTTGCAGGTCGTCCTAAAGTTGTAAATCAGGAAACAGGCGATGTTTTAATTGAACGTTTCAATTTAGTTCAATATACAATGGGTAAACATGGCGTAGTTGGTTTATCAAAAGCATTAGCCCTGCAATTAGCAGATTATGGTATACGCGTAAATACTGTAAATCCAGGCTATATTATGACACCATTATTCCAAGCAGCTGTAGCTGCCGATAAAAATGATCTGGCAGCTAAAGATTCATTGGCAACAGAAGCATTTGATTTTGCTCAATTGGCGGCATTACACCCATTAAGCAATGACCCTGTAAAAGATAAAGATATCGTTCCTCGCGGCAAATTCGGCGGTCGCATGGGAGTTCCTGCTGAAATTGCTAAGCCCGCGGTATTCTTAATGTCAGATGAATCATCCTTTGTGACAGGTCAAAAATTAGTGATTGACGGGGGTTATACTGCAGGCTAAAAACGAACACACTTTCCGCAGGGATAAACGAACCTTATTAAACAGGCCGTCGAATCGTTTGCAATTCGGCGGCCTGTTATATTATAGAAGCAGGGGGGAAGCAGGGAAGCAGGGAAGCAGGGGGACGGTCCTTTTGCTTCCTTTTTCTTTGTTGTTCACGGGTAGAAGCACAGGGACGTTCTTTAGAAGCAGGGGGAAGCAAGGGGACGTTCTTTTTGCTTCCCCTTTGCTTCCCAAGTATAAGTAACGATTACTTTAAACAGTTTCGCTTGATCATTGAAAGTGATCCTTTTATTTTGAATAAGAAGTATGCAGTCTAATTTTAACTTTCTTATGAGTGACGATACAATTTGATAATATTAAATTCTTTAAAAACCGGCTATGGATTATTAGCGAAAAAAAGGGTTAAAACGCAAGCGATAAAGAATAAAGCAGGATAATTAACCCTAGAGAAATAAATAGAATATATATTTTTGGTTAAAATTACCGCTATGTTTTTTCGTGTTATGTTTTATTGGGGAGGGGTTGTATGGCACTTCAAGAAAAAAACAAACCTGATTACGATTGAGGAAGGGTTTAAGTTATATGCAGAAAATGTCAAGGACTTAAAAACTTCCAGTGTTAATAATCGATACATCACCGAAGATGTTCCAAAAGGGTTAGGTTTACTTCATGTGTTGGGTGCCAATCTCAATATTCCTACTCCAGTATGTGACTCCATAATTACATTAGCAGGTGTAATGATTGGTGCGGATTATTTCAAAGAGCTTGAGGATTATTGGGACACGGGCAGGCTTGCTTTATTGCCTTTAGGTACCGATGTGGATATGTGACTCTAATTCTTTACGTCTGCCAAACATCTATTGTTTCATGAATATTGCCCTTATTCAAAATAATGTCCGTGGGTTGTAGTGTTATTTAAATCCTCGAGTAATCTCGCTGTTCTCGGCTACTCCTTTGGGTTCTTGCCTGATGCTTCCATGCTGGTCACTGAAGGAATCACCGTGGGTTTTTCCGGACAATGGGAAGCAAAGGGGAAGCAAAGGGACGTTCTTTTTGCTTCCTGATATGCAACAGGAACCGTCCCCATTGCATTTGAGTTGAGCGTTGCCTTTGCCGGTGGGGAAGCAAACTAGCCGTTCTGCTGCATCAAGGGAATGCCGCTTTTAATATCCCATCCTCGCAGATAGTAGTATTCATTGAGCATCTTTTCAAATTGTTTCTTATCCAGTTTTTCCCCGGCTGCCGGTCCGGTAGAGATAGGCTCATCCAGGATCCGTTTGGGTGGATAATCATCAAGGCGCCTGATGCCCTCCTGTACATTAAAGAGGCGTTCGGTATCTATGATTCTGGAGCCTATTTTTTCTAACCCTTCTTGGGATATGTCCCACCCTGTTGCAGTTCTTACAAGCTTGGTGAAGTGGGCCGGGCGTAGGGGTTTCATAGCGATTCCCTCCAGTTTGCAGAGGCTCAGGGAGTCTACTATGGCGTGCCAGTTTTCGTGCCAAACGATAAGTTGTGGCTTGGTTTTGTAGTCAAGCCAGTAATCGGGTGTGATCTCTATTCCCAACTCTTCCCGGATGGCGTCTTTGTAAGGCCCTGGGGCTACTTCGTAAACTGGCAGTGACCTCAGGTGATCACCCCCGCGGCTAGCTACCGCAAACCCCAGTGCCATTCCCTTGACAGCACGCACATCTGTAGCCGGGTATTCCATCCCTTTAGAGTGTACCACCAAGTCAACCGCTTCCGAACCCAGTGTTTCTGCTGCTTTCAGTGTGCCTTCTGCTAGTAGATTCCCGATTCCCTGGCGGTAAGCAATTTTTTCGATCAGTGATACAATTCCCTGATGGTCTCCCCAGGTTATATCCAGTCCCTGGAGAATACCTTTTTCAGCGCACTCTAACGCCCAGCCGATAACCGCACCTGTGGAGATGGTGTCCAGGCCAAGCTGATCAGCAAGGGTATTTGCTTTGAGTATTGAAGCTAAGTTGCTGTTACCGCACTTGGTCCCAAATGCGGCGATGGTCTCGTACTCTGGGCCTTCACCTACAGTGCCGGCATATGTTCCTTTTTTAACGTGATAAAAGCGGCTACATCCCACAGGGCAGTTATAGCATCCTCTGCGACCAGAAACATAGTTTTTATATAATAAATCTGCGCTTAGATTGTCAGCCTTTTCAAAAGTCGATTCCTGAAAGTTTCGAGTAGGCAGGGCGCCCAACCCCTGAACCATGCCTGTAAGTATCGGTGTGCCGATATTTGAAGAGTACTTATACAAGGGATCATGTAAGATCGCTTCTTCGCATTCAGCCACTGCTTCTGCAAAGGCTGTTGGGTCCGCTACACCGACGCCGCGGCTTCCTCTAACAGCAACGGCCTTTAAGTTTTTGGAGCCCATTACTGCTCCTATGCCAGTGCGAGCTGCAGCGCGTGCCTGGTTGGCAATGATGGCAGCAAAGCGCACGAGATTTTCTCCTCCGGGACCTATGGAGAGAACCTGGATCTTATCACTTCCCAGTTCCCCTTGAATTGCGGCCTCTGTTTCCCAGGTTGTTTTTCCCCAGATATGGGAGGCATCACGCAGTTCCACCTTGTCATCATCTATCCAAAGGTAAACATGTCGGCTGGATTGTCCTGTAATAAAAATATGGTCATAACCCGCCTGTTTGAGCTCAGGTCCCCAGTGCCCTCCGCTGTTGGCATCGCCGAAGATTCCAGTCAGAGGGGATTTGGATGTAACCGTAAATCTGCCGGAACAAGGGGCCAGGGTTCCTCCGAGAGGGCCGACTCCGAATATTACGGGATTATTGGGATGGAAGGCATCTGTCCCAGGGGGGATGGTATCATATAGAAGCTTTCCGTTAATTCCCCTTTGGCCAAGATAGCGGTAGGCTAAATCCTTAGAAAGTGTTTCCCTTTGAATCCTTCCTTCTGTCAAGTCGATTCTGAGAATAGTGCCTGCCCAACCATAATGCTTATTCATTTGTTTCTACCTCCCAGGAAAAATTAAGTGCACCGAAAAAACAGCTACTAACACAGCGAGGAACGGGCATGTCTTCGCTGCTGTTTTGACTGTTTGCCAGAGGCGCTTTGGCGCAGAATTGTTCTTGGCAAATGGTATTGATGACCGGATAGTTTTTCCCTTTTTTATCTATCTTGTAGCCGACATTTCGCACCCTTAAGGCATTTACATCCTGAATTTACTGATGGTGAAAACTGGTACCTAATTGACATTAAAAAGCATGAGGAGACCTCCCATAATTCGTACTACAGTAAATATCTTCACTAAAACCGGCTAAATGT
>NZ_CEVWQM010000051.1:0-4964 GCF_982386235.1 Desulfotomaculum sp.
GGATGTTTTTTGTGGTCGTCTTAGTTTCGAGTGTTAAACTCGACTTTTGACTTGACCTGTTTTTCATCCATCATCTGCTGTTTAGTTTTCAAAGACCATTTGCTTGTCCCGATCTCGCGACCGGAAGCTTATCTTACCATGTCTTTCACTGTGTTTCAAGTGCAAGTTTTTGGTAGTTTGTTCACTGCCTTATCGGCGGTGGAATCATATCTTACCACTTTTTCTGTGTTAGTTGCAAGTGGTAATTTTTGTTTGTCACCTTGCGGCGACATTTGTTATCTTAACACACATGTTGAGCCTTTTGCAAGAGTAATTTTTAACATTAATAATTTATCTTTTCCAAGAACAAACCACCCGCATCTGCCATACAACCCGTTAGATTTCGTTCCTTGGAAGCTAAAATTTTAGGTATATCCTCAGCAGCTTTTTCACCTAATCCAACTTCTATTAACGTTCCGATAATCTTTCTAACCATATTATGCAGAAATCCATTACCACTTATTCTGATTTGGATTAAACCTGCACTTTCTTCTAAATCAATCGAATATATTTCTCGGACCATTGACTTTTTCTTAGACTTTGCATTTGAAAAGGCAGTAAAATCATGTTCACCAATAAAATATTGAGTAGCCTTTTTAATTAAGGTGGTATTTAGCTTTTTCTCAATATGCATACTATATTTCCGCAGGAAAGGATTCGAAAATTCCTCGTTCCAAATTTTATATAGGTAGGTTTTACTTTTGACATGGTACCTGGCATGAAAGTCTTCTGGAACTAGGGTAACTCCCCTAATACTAATATCCTGGGGTAAATACCGATTTAAATAAGTTTTCATTTCAGCTTCTGACAGGTTTTCATTCGTCTTAAAATTGGCAATTTGAGCAAGTGCATGCACACCAGCATCCGTTCTACTGCTGCCAATAATTTCAACCTCTTTACCTACCAATTCCGATAATACATTTTCTATTTTTCCCTGAATTGTATTATCACTATTTTTTAGCCTTTGCCAGCCCTTATACCTTCCACCATCATATTGGATTAGCATTTTAAAATTGTTCATTGTTTCTCCTAATGAAAATAGTTATTTAGGTAGGAGTATATCGTTGACTCAACCATACACTCCTACTTAGTTGCACCTTAAATCAAGGGGACAGTCTATTTAGCTATACTATTTTTCAGATCATCAACAAAAGCTAAAACAGCCTCTTTTCTAGTAGCCCAGGAAGTGACTAGACGTATAGCAGAGCGTTCCTCATCTATTTTCTCCCAAACTATGAAGGAGTAATTTTCCTGAAGCTTGGTAATTAAATAATTTGGTAATATGGGAAACAACTGGTTAGAGGGAGAGTCCGTTAGAAACTGGTAGCCTGCTCCGCTGATTTCCAGCCTTAGCAAATTAGCCATCTCATTGGCATGTCTCGCCATATCAAAGAATAAATCATCTCTAAATAATTCCAGGAATTGTATGCCTAACACTTTACCTTTAGCCAGCATGGCTCCCCGTTGTTTTAAATGGTATCTAAAATCATCTTTAAGCCGGTCATTGCAAATCACCAAGGCTTCACCCAGAAGGGCACCGTTCTTAGTTCCGCCAATATAAAAGGCATCAACTAATTGCCCTATATCCGCAAGGGTTAGGTCATTCTCTTCTGAGCATAATGCCGAACCCAGGCGAGCCCCGTCCATGAATAAAAGTAATTTGTTTTCTCGACAAAATCTGCTTAACTGTTCCAATTCGCCTTTTGTATAGATGGTGCCAATTTCTGTTGGGTTTGAAATATAGACCAGTCTAGGTTTAACCATGTGCTCATCCCCATGAATATCAACAGCCGTTTTAACCTGTTCGGATCTAAGTTTGCCATCGGTAACCTCAATGGAAATAATTTTATGCCCTGTGGCCTCAATGGCTCCGGTCTCGTGAACCAGAATATGACCTGTATTAGCTGCAACAATCGCTTCATGAGGTCTTAAAAATGCTGACAGAGCAGTGAGGTTGGTTTGTGTACCGCCTGATAAAAAATGAATATCTATATCATTTTGCTTGATTCTTTGTTTAAGTATTTCCATGGCCTGCAAGGAATAACGATCTAGACCATAGCCTTCAACCTGTTCCATATTTGTTTCTAGTAAAGCGTTCAAAATTCTGGGATGCGCACCCTCACTATAGTCATTCTTAAAGCTGTACATTCCTATAATCTCCTTTGTAAAAATATGCTCCGCTATCATGTTCATTAAGCTTCAAATATTATTTCCAGTATATTGCCGCTTCTTTCCTTGGCACAGTTCTGTAGTACTTTACATTAGGATAGCCTATGACCATACAGGTTACAACCTGACTGTCTCCTTCTATGTTGAGAAAATCCATGATCTTTTTACTTTGCTGGGCTGCCCTAACAAAGAAGCCGCTGAAGAATGTACCTAGTCCTAAGGCATTCGTCATAAGCTCCATATTAGAGGAAGCCAGGGCCCCATTTATCTGGGAATTGGCAGTAACGATAATGATGGCTGGAGCATTAAAGAATAATCGATCGTTTTCGTGAGGATTTTTTTGAAATGCCTGGTACATGTCAATCCACATCTTAGCATATCTTCTCAACAGCTTAGCCTCTGGAGTTGGCTGGGCCAGCAGGTGTTCTCCCATTTTCTTTAAGGTTTCATAGGTTAAAGCTTTTAATTCCGGTAGTCCCTCCCTTACCACTATATAAGATACATCCTGCAGATTGCTACCTGTTTGGGTAAACCTGCCAGCTTCTATGATCTGCAAAATCTTTTCTTTTTCTACTTTTTTATCCCTAAATTGTCTCACACTTCTTCTAAATTTAATAAAGTTTAATAACTGTTCAGCACCGACTGAAAATTCATCCTTATTATACTCTTTTACTTCTTCCATATTATATTCATCTGTAGATATCGCTCTTTTGGGGCAGATAGCAATACAATGCCCACACTTAATGCAGTTTCTGTTTTTAACCTGCGCTTTGCCATCAATCCGTTCTATATCATTGGGGAAACAATCTTGAACACATTGCCCACATCCGATACATTCTTCCGTATTTACCTTTAACATTTGGTAATTCCACCCCCTATGTTTTCCACTAATATATTAACAAACCCCGCTGCATTGCGCCAGCGGGGTATTCCTATAATTGCTTGGTAGTTAAGTTTCTATTTCTTTACCACTTAAAATATTGGTTACTTTATTAATCTGACGCTGGATAGGGCCAAAAAAATCAACAAAGTTTAAGCCACTATTATATATTAGCTGCTTTATTACGGGTGTATCTATTGCTGAGATTAAACGATCCAAGCCATCATTATCAAGACCCTCAAATGGTTTTCTGAAAGAAGAGATATTCTCTACATGGTCCTGAAGTGGTTTAACCAGGGTGGAATAATCTAACCCTTTTATCATTGCACGTGCAGCATAGGTTCCGCTCATTAGCGCCTCAATTGCACCCGTTCCTAAAAATCTTTCTGTTAAGCCTGCTGAACGGCCTACTAATAGTACATTATCGACCTGAAATTTATTAACTCGTCCGTCCGTCCACATTGGAATCGAAAACTTGTAACCAAATTCAAGGTCTTCTAAATCTTCGATCTCTAAAAAATCCTTATAATGCCTATCAATCTCCAGTTCATCATCCCCAATATGACACATACCCACTATTGCCTGCGTGCTATTTATAGGTCCCAGCCTAGCAAGGCCCTGCCCAACATGTTTCATATTAAAGTAAATGGTTGTACTGGTGGGGTTAAAAGCACCATAAGCAAGTCCACCTCTTAAGTGAACCATATCTATGCTTTTCCATACACCGAGTTCTTTAGCAACTGTTTCTTTGCCAGTAGCAACAACTACGAAGTCATACTTCTTAGACAGCTCTTTATAATCAGCTGGCCTATTAAAATGAACCGGGGTTCTTTTAAGGGTACGATATAGCTGATTTTCTACAGAATCAACATGTTTACCTCGCCTCATAATGTAACCGATATCACCTTTGATCTTGGTTTCTTTATTTTGCGACCTCATTATTAATTCCGTACATCTATTTATAGGCTTTAAGTCTAAACCGAACCTATCTCTTAGGTAGTTATGGAGATCACCTTTGCTGTTGTGGATTACATGAAGCCAGTGGACAATACATACATAAGGCCACCCGACAGACTCATCACGTTCAAAAACATCCGGTATTATTCCTAATCTCTCGCACTCCAGGGCGCAGGCAAGACCACCTAGTCCAGCTCCAATAATAGCAATTTTCATTAGATACCAGCCTTATAAATTATTAGCAGCAAATTCCTTTACTTGATTCAACGTATCCTATGAATTCTAGTCAAAAAAATACGGACTATTAACTTAAGCTATATTTTCGATTACAACTAGTTTAATCAATAATTTAGATTTTATTAATTATTGGCAGAATATATAGAAACCAAGGACATGAAAAAAGAGGCCTCCCAAAAGTTCAGCGAACTTATGAGAAGCCCCTATAGACACGTATCTATACATAACAAAACCCTACAGTCATTATAACTGTAGGGTTTTAAAAATACTCTGGCAACGACCTACTCTCCCAGGAGCGTGAACTCCAAGTACCATCGGCCCTGAAGGGCTTAACTGCTGTGTTCGGGATGGGAACAGGTGTACCCCCTCCGGTATCGCCACCAGAAACTTATATGCTTTTGACTAGTTTTATCTGTTCTCTCAAAACTAAACAGCTACTTCGTATTGCGTCTTTTTCTTGGTCAAGAACTCGATCGATTAGTACCGGTCAGCTGAAAACATTGCTGCTCTTACACTCCCGGCCTATCTACCATGTTGTCTGCATGGGATCTTATCTACTTCCGTAGTGGGAAATCTCATCTTGAAGGAGGCTTCGTGCTTAGATGCTTTCAGCACTTATCCCTTCCGGACTTAGATACCCAGCACTACCGTTGGCACGATAGCTGGTACACCAGCGGTCCGT
>NZ_CEVWQM010000052.1:0-3586 GCF_982386235.1 Desulfotomaculum sp.
CTGCCCGGGCTTTTTCCCTAATACCAACAATCTTTGCCTTCTCGGGCTTATAAATCAGCAATAACATCCCCCAGATTAAGAAGACTGTTGCCCAACCAAAGGGAGCCAAGTGCAGCGAAAAATCAACAAAAGAAACTTCTACACCCGTGAACTCTGTATAGAAACCAACTGCCGCAGGGTTACGGGCCCCACCCAGCAAAGTACAAATACTACCGGCACCGGCTGTATAGGCCATACCGATAAACAGCGCCTTGCCAAATTTAGTCGGTTTACCATCCGCATCCCCTCCATAGAGGGCAAGAATTGTAATTAATATTGGGAACATGGTAGCAGCCACAGCAGTGTGAGCCATAATATGCGTTAATAACGCCGTAATAACAAAAACACCCAATAGTATCTTTCTGGTGTCTTCACCTACTACATCCAGCATTTTATAAGCAATACGTTTGGTAATGCCTGATTTAGTAAATACAATACCAATTAATAATGAACCTAAAATAAACAACACCGTGGGATCCATAAAATCTTTAAAGGCGTCCTTAGCAGGACGGATAAGGAATAATGCCTGGATAACACCGATAGCAATACCAGTAACACCAATGGGGATAACTTCAAATACCCACCAAATGCCAGCCAGCAGGAATAAACCGATGGCAGCTTTACCTTCCTGTGACAACTCAAAGGACTTACCGGACGGATCAACGGCCGGACCAAACTGTGGGGCTAAGTAAAAGGCAAAAAACAAAGCGATACCTAACAGGATAAAAAATGTTCTTTTAGCATTTGCACTCATTAAAGAATACACCTCTCTTTATTTTATTTCAGGTGTTTGTTGTTGATTTAGCTGTAGTGACTACTGGAAATAAACTACTACCCTACCACCCCCTCAGGACAATAAAAAGACCAGCATTCAAAGAACAGACATACGTCCCCGAATCGCTGGTCTACCTACACCTAGTTTTACTCTGTGTTTAGCCTACCAACTACGAATATTGACTAACGAATCAACCCCTTTGGTTAGGAATTGTTTTGTCAGCACTTTTAATTTTTTTCTCTAAGTCTAATTCCAAAATAAATACTTCTATCTGTTCGCCTGTTCTGATACTGATATCTCCGTGACTGCTTTTCACTTTGCATTTTGTAATGTCGTAGATAATCTTTTCGATTTGCTCTACATAAGTATCTCTTAATTCCATTCTTAGTTGTTTAACTAAGGCTCTTCCCTTACGGGTGCTGCTAACATGTTTTTCCTCTTTAGTCAAAACTCCAGTTGATCTTACAATGACCATATCCCGGCAAATCATCGCCTTTGTTATTTCTGGTCCCCGTCCCACTAACTCCCTTTGAAATTTAATAAAGGCCTCGCATATTTGTTTTTCCAATATATGCTGATTCAAACGGCCCTCCCCCTTCACAAAAACTCATAAACCATTTTCAAAGGTGCTTTAAAAGACTTGTTACTTTAAACACAATCTTCGTCATGTGAATGACAAAACTATCTCAATCTTAGGTCAACCGATAAAATAATATTTATATAGAACTCTAATCTTTATAAAGTTAATAAAATCAGCGGTTATAATATTACTGACAAATTCTCATGTCTCGTAATGACAACTTCTTGTGTCTTAAAGGTACAAATTTAAAATAATTCTGTACAGCTTCAATAATAGCTTTGTTCCAATCAAAACAGCAATTAACTCTTTTTAGCTCTAATAATGTGCAAAAATCTTAGTTTTACACTTTTTTAATAAAAAATGCCCCTGTGTTTTTCTCACGAGAAAGACACAGGGGCAAAGAACTGTGTTTTATATTTCACAATGCCGATCCATTCGTTTAGCCAGAATATTTAACGGTAATTTGCAACCACCTTTGGGGGCTCTATATACCAGTTTACAATAATTATGTCAAATAAAAGAAGTATAGATATACAGTAGAGATGACAATGGATACCAACATTAAGGGACAGGCAAGTTTCATAAAGCCCACAAAGGTCCACTTAATACCGCGTTTTTCTGCCATTCCTGCCACCACTACGTTGGCAGATGCACCAATTATGGTTCCATTACCGCCAAGACAAGCACCCAGGGATAAAGACCACCAGAGGGGATTGAGGTCGGCCATACCGCCTAATCTTCCCATATCCTGAATTAATGGAATCATGGTAGCCACAAAGGGTATATTATCAACAAAGGCGGAGGCAATGGCAGACAACCAAAGAATTAACATGCCTGTAGGAAGTAATTCCCCACCCGTAAGCTCTAAGGCCTCTTTGGCAATCCATTCAATTACACCCACTTCTTCCAATGAACCAACTAGCATAAATAGCCCAGCAAAGAAGAAAATAACCGGCCACTCCACCGCCGCCAAGGCATGTTCTGGTTCAGCACCCGTAATCAGTAGCAACAGTGCTGCACCAGCCAAAGCAATGGTGGCAGATTCTAAGTGTACATATTGGTGCAGCAGAAAGCCGCCAATTGTTAAGACAATGACAAATAATGATTTCTTTAATAATACAGGATCCTTAATTTCATCCAGGGGGTTCAATGCCATAATATTTTGCTTTAATTCTTCTTTAACCACCAGTTGTTTCTTGTAAATTAACTTTAATAGAAAAACTGTCACAACCATAATGATAATAACTACCGGAGCAAGATTGACAACAAAATCCATAAAACCAAGGCCAGTTGCCGAACCAATCATAATATTGGGCGGGTCACCAATTAGAGTTGATGTGCCACCAATATTAGATGCTAATACCTCTGAAATTAAAATAGGAGACGGGTTTATTTCTAACGCCTTAGCAATAGAAAAAGTCACTGGAACAATAAGTAGTACGGTTGTAACATTATCCAACAAGGCTGACAGGATCGCGGTTATTATTGATAATGATACCAGGATGGCCAGGGGATCACCCTTACTGCTTTTAGCTGCCTTTACTGCTAAATATTCGAAAACCCCTGAATTTCTTGCGATACCTACGATAATCATCATACCGACCAAAAGGCCTATGGTATTAAAATCAATGGCTTCCACTGCTTTTTCCTGATGCAATACCCCACCTACAATTACAATCATAGCACCTAATAGTGCGATAACTGCCCTATGAATTTTCTCTGAAATAATAATGGCATAGGTAAGTAAAAATATTGCTGTGGCAAAAATTACTTGGCTGTTTCCTTCCACAATTCTCCCTCTCAATCTGATTAGTATAGGGGTCACATTATGTCGACACACCTGAAATTATACTCCGGATGTGTCGACTGTCAGCGAAATCTTTAGCCGTGTAAGGAGTTGCTGCCAACCTTAGTTTATCAAAGCGGACATACCAATTAGCGGCCAGTAGGTGAAAATCATTAACACCAGTAAGCACAAAATCATAGCACTGGCAGGAATACCCGTTTTGAAAAATTCTCCGGTGGTAAATTGTTTAGACTCATACGCCATCGCATTGGGAGCAGCACCGATTAATAGCAACATGGGCATACCCGCCATGGCAGTGGCACCATAGAGAATCAGCTCTGGGTTAACTCCCATGTAGCTGGCAATAACCAAAGCAATGGGCATGGTAATAGCGATGGCAGCTACG
>NZ_CEVWQM010000053.1:0-3458 GCF_982386235.1 Desulfotomaculum sp.
GTTTTGTATAAGGAAAAAGCGCCCTGAGCAACTAAAGTGCCTTGGAACATTCCTTGGAGTCTCTTAATACTAGCGATCCCCAAGAAATAATCCCATTCTTGCACTTTTGCTATGAGTTTTCCCCGACTGTTACGAACAAGAACTGCCCCTGCAACTGCACATACATCGAGGGGTGAGCTTAACATGCGGCCTACAATATAACGGATAGCAGATTTGTGTAACAGGGTATCTGCATCCAGTGTAATCACAAGTTCTGTGTCAACTTGTTTTAACCCAGTGTTCAGGGCATTGTTTTTACCACGTTTTGGTTCATTAATAAGAATAATATCCAGGTCAATTTTTTCGATGGCTCCTTTGACTACCTTAGCAGTATTGTCGTTGGAATTATTGTCAATCACAATTACTCGTAAATCCCCGTCATAATCTTGCCTCTCTATATAGGCTAAGGTGTTTTCAATATTCTTTTCCTCATTATAGCAAGCTATCAGGATTGTCACTGATTCAGCCGGATTAAGTATTTTAATAGCAGGTTGCCTATCAAATAATAAACTAAAAATCATAAATGCATTAAAATAACCCGGTAAATAAGCAATACCAGCTACGATCAAAACAGCAACTGGTACCGTGACAATTGCACCAATATCCTTAATCCATGGTAGGGAAACGAATATAGAAATAATCATCCACGTGAGAGCAAAGATATGACTGTAGGAAAATTTACGGATGATTGGAGTATAGCGTTTAGGATGCTCATTTACTTTTATTTGCGATGCTTCATGCTTTATTTGATAATTCATGCTGATAGTACCTTCCTTATAAATAGGCATCGTAAATCAAGTTTAAATAAAAAGCATACATACATCTTATGATATTTAGGCAAAGAAGTTTACTGGTAAATATTGAATTACCCAGGAGAACAGCAAGTGACTCCCGCCTCTGACTGTCGGGAGTCACTTTACCCTGCTACTTAGTTTTAATCAAGTTTCTTTACATCTGCCTCCAGTAACTTCCATTGGTTGCCAGTAAGCTGCCCGAGTGAAGTAGCTGTGGCAATCGAGTCTGCATTGCAAATACCCTTGATGGTTTGTAACCCCTTTAATTCATACACACCATCATTATCTATATCTACCGGCGTCAAATAATTGACATTTTGTTTTAGCCCAATAAGATTATTTACCATTGAGGGTACCAGGTAATCTGCAACGATGTAAACCTGACCCTGATTCCTAAGCAAGCCACCGTAAACTTTCCCCTTTTTCTTACCGATAATATTTATAAATTGATCTGTAAAATGAGGCGGTATAATGGAAATTAAGCCTGTAGATATAACTATGGTCAACTCAAACGGAAATATAAATAAAGATACTGAGGAAGTTGAGGGACAGGCGTTTAATTTGCCTAAGGGGCAGGTGCTCCAAGCAATTATTTTGAACCAAGTTACCGATAAACTTTATACTGCCCGGGTGGGTGGTAAAGATATTTGTATTCAGTGTTTCGATTTATTACCACTTAACACTCAGGTGGAGTTGGAACTGCATGGCAAACAGGGAGACATCTTTCTGGTCAAACCAGTGCCTTTCAATGCGTCCACACCAATCAGTCAGGAAGAGTTGCTGCAAAGGGTTTTTAGCCAACTACAAATCAAGGACACACCTTTGCATAGAAATCTCATTCAGAGTTTCTTGAACCAGGAAATTCCCTTAAGGGTCCCAGCCCTACAAATGGCTGAAAGAATGTTACAAAAATTAGGTGGAGATGCCCCGGAGAATATTGCAAAGGCTTTATTAGGCATTAAACTTGGGATTCCGCCGGAGCCAGTTGTGCTTAATGCGGTATATTCCTTTTTAAGGGACATAAATGTTTTTCAACAGGGTTATGAAGCAAGGTTACAAATATTTATCAATAAGTTGGTAGAGATAATAGGAGCGGTTAGGACGGAGGGTCATTTTTTGGCTTCTGGTAGTGTTCCGGAAACTAGGCAACTGCCTGCCGTACTTTCTCCTAAAGGGTATGAGCTGCTTCAGAAAACCCAGGAGTATCTTAGAAATATATGTATTGAACCAGATAAAGGGAGCACTAAAGTTATAGACCAATTGAAGATTCTTTTTAATTCACAAATAACTGGTTTAGTCTACCAAGATGGGCTAAAATCTACAACCAAAGATGTTAAGATGGGTAATCTGCCCTTAGCCCCTAACGCAGTTGCTGTTAACTTAGCTAGCATTGATTTAGCTAATCAAAGCACCGCAACATCACATAAAGCCAATCCAAGTTTACCTGATCCCCCCCTTGTTAACCTTGACACTAACCATTTTTCACCAACCGACAAGGTTATTGCAGAAAAAGGCAGTCAACTCCTGGCAATAAACATCGTAGCGGACTTAATAACTACTACTAATGAAGTATTAACCAAGGAAGATGGCCAAATCCGAAAGACCATAGGGGAAGAAAATGCAAAGCAGGGATTGAAGGATCTGACCTCAAGTGCTGACACAATCAAGCAAAACCTTAGTCAGGAACCGGAATTAAGTAAAAAAGCTTCTATTACTAAGTATAATCACAGAGATGCCGGTAATATCTTGCAGATATTTAGTAAACTAATGGAACAATTGAAGGAAGCAGCTAAGGAAACTGGTGAATCAACCCAAGTAAAAAGTCTTATTCAAGAAGGGACAATAATTGAAAGGCAAATGGTAGGGCATCAGGTTTTTCAGACCTTAAATAAGGTAGAGGGTCAGCAAGACTATTTGTATTTTAATTTACCCTTTATTAAACAAGATGAGAATCAAACCTGGGGACAGATAAAAATAATAAAAGACAATAGCCAATGTAAAAATATAGACCCAAAACATCTAAGCATGACTTTGTTACTGAATACCATTAGCATGGGGCCTCTTTTATTAGAGCTTAAGGTAAGAAATAAAGAGATCATAGCCGGTGGCAAGGTTGCCGAACAATGGGTGGCCAATTTATTAAGAAAGGCTTGGCCCAAACTTCAGGCTTCCTTTTTGACAGCAGGCTATCATTTACATACTTGTATCTGGCAAGTTGGTAACTTTACAGCAAACTTACTGCCCGCCGGATTAAAAATGGATGATAGTGATTGTAGTTTACAAACCGTAGATATTAAAATTTAGGAAAAATAGGTGGGTTATCATGGTTCGGGAAGAACATAGGAAAAAAGCCGTAGCCTTACGTTACACCCAGGAAACAGACAATGCCCCAAAGGTCGTATCATCTGGACAGGGGTATTTGGCAGAAAAGATTTTGCAGCTGGCGGAAGAACATTCCGTACCTGTCTATAAGGACCCTATATTAGTTGAAATGCTTTCGCATCTAGCCATTGGAGAAGAAATACCACCGGAATTATATAGTATAATTGCTGAAGTATTGCTTTTTGTGTATTCCCTTGACAAACAACCTAAGGGTGAAAAATGTTAATATTGAGGATTGTCCTG